>CAISKJ010000579.1 GCA_903885885.1 uncultured delta proteobacterium | reverse complement strand
GCTGCGCCCAGTTCTTCGGCAACAACGACTGGAGCGTCGCCCAGCCCGCGGAGCTCATCGGGTTCTCGTTCACGCCCCCGAACTACCACAAGAGCTCCTGTCGCTTAACGCCTATGGGCGGGGGGCCTCACCCCCGTCGCCGCGCGCTGTCACGCGCAGCCGTTTCCTCGACGCGCAAGGCGGGCGCGCACCGCGAGCGGCGACCGCACCCGTCTCCTCGCCGCGCAGCCACGGTCTTTCTCCCTCGGGGCCTGAATGGAGCCTTTCGGAAGGGCCTTGCGGGCGCCCTCGAGCGCGAGCGCTGCGGGCGCAGCGGGACCTTCGCTTGCACGTCCAGAACACGAGAACGGAGGGTCCCATGCGGCCCCGTTGCATCTGGTGCTCGTGGCGTTCGGCGCTCGCGGTGACGGTCGTCGCGGCATGCAGCACGTTTCTCCCCGTGGCCCCGGCGATGGCGCCCTCGCGAAGCCAGCGCGAGGGGCCGACCGCGCTGACGTATCGCGCGCTCCGCGATCGGGGCGGCTTCTGGCGCAACCTCGGCGACACGCTGCGCTACGGCGAGACGATGGAGTTCGTGCCCGTGAGCACCTACCACCTGCGCTTCGCGTACACGCCCGAGAAGATCGCGAGCTACACCGAGTGGCCGCTCGGTCTCGGCTTCGGGCGCGCCCTCACCGACGCCCAGGGCAACCGCCGCGAGGTGTTCGCGATCGTGCACGAGGACTCGGCCGCGAGGGTTCAGTGCAATCTCGGCTACATCTACCTCTGGAGCCAGCCGCTCCTGGCCTCGTCGCGGTCGGTCACGCTCGGCGCGGGCTACGTGCTCCTGTTGATGGGCCGCTGGGATTGGAGCTACGTGCCCCTGCCGCTGATCCTTCCGATCGCCTCGCTCACGGTCTCTCGCGTCTCCGTCGAGTCGACCTTTGTGCCCGGCTGGATCGGCTACGGCAACGTGCTCTTCACCTGGCTGCAGTTTCGCCTCTGAGCACGGGTCACATCGTTTCACCGTCTGCACGGGGTCGAAGCACACGATGTCGATCGTCAGCGCCTTCAAGTCGTTCGTTCAGCGGTTCGCCGCGGGCGGAGTCAGCGACCATGAAACGCCTGGAGACTTCAGGCCCCCCATCTGCCCTGCGTGTGGGGCGCAGGGGCCGGTCTCCGCAGCGCCCTGCAGCCGCTGCGGCATTCCGGGCACAGCCTTCCAGTGGAAGCGCGAGGCGCCCGCGCGGGGTCGGCCCGCGGCGTGGACCACCGTCGAGGCGTCACTCGGCGTCGAGGCGCGGGTGAATCCCATGAACGACGGCAGCTGGTGGGGAACCGGGAGGCACGTGAAGGGCTTCACCCTACCACCGGGCGGCCCCTGGGCCGCGGTCGACGCGCGAAACCCCGATGCCATGAAGGCATTCTGCGCGTGGCTGCTGCCCGGTCGGCCGGAGCTGGTATGGCCTGACACGGTGGCGGCCCGTTGCACCCTGCTCGCGTTGTCGCTCGCGGCGCTGGGCGCCATCGAGCTGCGCCTGGTGCGCACGCATTCCTGGGGTGATTCGCGGGGCGGGGCCCCCCAGTGGCTCCCCGATGCGAGGCCTCTCCCGGACGGCGGCGCGCACCTTCCGTGGGCCCGCAAATCGCTCGATATTCTTACCAAGCAATGAGACATTCGTCGCACACGCACCGCCTCGACCACCGATTGGCTCGACGCCGTGCTCCACTCCGGGCCCATCCCAGAACGCGACGCGATTCATGCCGACGCGCAACTGGAACCGTCGTCGTTCCCCGACGATGCCGACATCCTTGAGCTCGCCCGGATGATTCACGTCGGCGTCGCCGTCTTCCAAGATCCCTGAGCGGGGGGCCGCGCGTCAGTCGCGGGCCGCGGGCAACCGCGCGTGGCGGAGGTGCCCCCGGTCGGCGCGCGCGCGCACCGTCCCGTCGGGCCCGATGAGCACCGACACGCCCGGGAGCATGTGGCCCAAGAGCGGCGCCTCGCCGACGAGCATGAGGCGACGCTTGGCGCGCATCCAGCGCAGCGCCCCGTCGGCGTCTACGACGGCGGCGACGTTCTGCACCCGATCGGGGCGCCGACTGAAGGTGCCGATGAGGTGCTCCGCGCGCCCCCCGCCGCGCATCAACGGCGGCAGACGCGCGCCCGTGACGGCCCCTTCGCGCGGGAGGGCGAGGTCGCTGCGCATCGAGGTCTCGGGCCACACGACGATCTCGGCCCCGTCGATGGGCGCGAGCGTGCCCACGAAGCGGCTGAGGCGCAACGCGACCACGCCGCGCAGCGCCTCGGCGCCCCGATGCCGCGCGGGCACCCGCGACGCGAGGGCCGCCGACAGCGCGCAGGCCGCGAGCCACGCGATCGCGTGGAGCACCGTCGGCGTGCGCCCCTGCGTGAGCATCCACGCGTCGAGGGGGAGGTGCGTGACCGCCGCCCAGAGGCGCTCGCCCAGGAGCCACGCGGGCGGCAACCAGAGGGGAACGTACGCGGGCGCGCGGCGCCAGCACAGCACCACCATCGCCATCGGCGCGCGGTCGATGAGCGCGACGACGATCACCACGCCGGTGGCCCACAGGCTCGCGCGGTGCGGATCGAGGTAGGCGCAGAAGCCCTCCCACAAGAAGTGGAGCCGCAGCGTCGAGGTGAGCAGCGCGCCCGCGAAGAGCGCGACGACCCGCTGCGTGCGCGACGCCTCGCACGCCAGCCCGTACGCCGTGAGCGCGAGGCCCACGCACGCCAGCGCGGGCGACTGCATCCCCAGGCCGAGCGCGACGAGGCCCGCGCAGAGCCCCGAGGCGCCGTAGAGGTCGCGCGGGTCGAGCGGGTGGAAGCACGCGCAGGCCGCCACGGTGAGCGCGAGCGCCGCGGCCAGCGTCGCCCGCGCGCCGATCCGTCGCTCGACGCAGGCGCCCGCGAGCGCGAGCACGACGAGGTTGGCGACGAGGTGCGTCGCGTCGGCGTGCACGAAGGCGTAGCTGACGAGGTGCCACGCGCGCGGGTGTGCACCGTCGAAGACCCAGCGCGCGGGCAGGGCCTCGGGGCCGAGTCCGGTGCGCACGCGCGAGCGCACGTCGAGGGCGTAGGCGAGCGCGAAGGCCGCGGTGAGCGCCGCCGTGGCGCGGGGCCAGCGGCGCGGGAGGTCGTGGGTCAGATGCCCATCGTCCCCGAGTTGCCGAAGCACTCGACGCCGCCGGCGCGCACGGCCTGGCGCCGACCGGGGACGCGGGCCGTCATCGCGCTGTCGAAGTCGAGCCAGTCGGGGACGCTGTCGTTGTCGACGTCGGGCTCTTTCGAAGCGGCGCTCATCGGGTCGGTGCCGTTGGCGCGTTCGAAGTCGTCGGGCTCTCCGTCGTCGTCGGCGTCGGTGGTGGGCTCCGCGCGGTCGTTGATGGCGGTGCCGTAGAAGAACTCGAGGTCGTCGCCGAAGCCGTCGCCGTCGGAGTCGAGGCCGTCGGGGTCGGAGCCGAAGACCGCCCGCTCCTGCACGTTGCGGAGCCCGTCGCCGTCGGGGTCGGCGTAGGTCGCCGGGTCGTCGAGGTCGGCCTCGAGGTTGTCGGCCGTGCCGTCGCCGTCGGAGTCGGCGCGCACGGGGCTCGTGCCCGTGCCGAAGACCTCGAAGGCGTCGGGGAGCGTGTCGCCGTCGGTGTCCATGCTGTCGGGGTTGCTGCCGAGGGCGACCTCGCCGGCGTCGGAGAGCCCGTCGCGGACCGCCGCCATGATAGGGGCGTGTGGCGGCGGCGGGGTGTCGAACTTTTTCGACAGCCTGGACCGGGTACCGCGGGCGAAGAGGCCGCGAAGGGCCTACGGCGAACGGCGCGATGTGAGCGCGAGGGTGATGCGCCACCGCGCGGGGAGCGTGTAGCCTCGGCGGCGATGTACCGAGAGAACGAGCTCCCTGTTCCCCCCGTGCTGCACGGGCCCGCGTCGGTCGGCATCGCGACCTCCGGGGCGCGGCGCTGCGACAACACCGATTCCTGAGCACGAGTCGCTCCATGATCGGCGTGTACGACTCTGGCTTCGGCGGGCTCACGGTGCTCCGGCACCTCGTCGACGCGCTCCCCGCGCGCGATTTTCTCTACCTCGGCGACAGCGGGCGCGCCCCCTACGGCGGACGCGACGTCGACACCCTTCTCGACTTCGCCGAGCAGTGCGTCGAGCACCTCTTCGACGCGGGCTGTCGCCTCGTCGTCGTCGCGTGTCACACGGTCTCGTGCGTGGCCCTGCGCCACCTCCAGCAGCGCTACTGCGCGCCGGGCTCGGGCCGCCGCGTGCTCGGGGTGACCATCCCCGCCGCCGAGGCCGCCGTGCGCGTCACCCGCGGGCGCATCGGCGTGCTCGCCACGCATCGCACCACCGCGAGCCGCACCCTCGTCGCCGAGCTCGCCAAGCTCGGACACTACGACGTCGTGCAGCGCGCCGCGCCCCTCCTCGCGCCCCTCGTCGAAGAGGGATGGGAAGACACCGACATCGCCCGCGCCGCCTGCGCGCGCTACCTCGACGACCTCCGCGGCTGCGAGTCGATCATCCTCGGGTGCACGCACTACCCGCTCCTGCGCGCGGCCCTCGAGGCCGCCACCGACGCGCGCCTCCTCGACCCGGGGCCCGAGGTGGCCGCGCGCCTCGTCGACTGGCTCGCGCGCCATCCGGGCTTCGACGACGCCGGGAGCGGACGCGTCGTCGCGCACTGCACGGGCGACGTGGGCGCCTTTCGCGCGCACGGGTCGCGCTTCTTCGGCGCGCCGCTGCCCGACCTGCGACACGTCGTCGAGGCGCAGAGCGCGCTCGCCGCGCTGGTGGTCGAGCGCGCGCCCGAAGGCCAGGTGGTGCGCCCCTCGTCGCCGCCGCCGAAGGGCTGAGCCCGCGTCGCGCGCCCGGCGCGTCCGTCTACGGGGGCGACTTTCGCGCGCCGCCGGCGGGCGGTGCCAGATTATGCTCCGCGCGATGGCATCGACCAGCGCCTCCCACGATGCGAGCGCCCACAACGGGCGCATCGCCCTGCCGACGGACTTCGCCGCGACCCTCGAACGGGTGCTCCCGCGCATGCTCGCGCCGGGCGCGCTCCCCGACGACTGGGAGCCCCGCGCCACCACCTACGACCTCATGCGCTTCGACTCCGACGAGGCCTTCGCGGGTCGCCTCGCGCGCGCCGTCGCGCACCTCGACGCCGAGGGCGAGAGCGACCCCGCGCGCATCCGCACGCGCCTCGCCGACTGCGGGCTCCCCTTCGACTACGCGCGCCTCGGCCAGCCCCTCTCGACCACCTTCGAGCTCTACGTGCAGTCGCGCACGGGCGCCGCGCGGTGCTTCTCCTTCGCGTCGGTCACCAAGCCCTGGCTCTCCGTCGTCGAGAACCCGCACCGCACCCTGCCCGTGCGCATCGTCGCCGAGGGCGCGCTCCCCGTCTCGGCGCAGCTCAAAGACGCGCTCCGCGCGAAGGGCGTCACCCTCGTCGAGCACGCGGGCGCGGCGCCGTCGGAGCGCAGCGCGGCGGAGCTCACCGTGTACGTGGCCGCGAAGCCCTTCGCGGGCGATGTGCAGGCGCTCGCCGTCGACGCCCTCTGCTACGCGCTGCCGAGCGGGCGCGGCGGCGTGCTGCTCCTCCGCGACGGGGCGCGCATCGACGCGAAGGGCATTCAGCTCATTCGCAAGCGCACGGTGGCAGCCCTCCTCGCCGCCGACGCGCGCGCCGAGCTCGCGGCCGTCGCGGGCGTGTCGGTGCCGGCGCTCCCCGAGGGCGACGCGGCGCGCTGCGACGCGCGGCTGCGGGCGCTCTTTCCGGAGGTGCGCGAGGCGCTCTATTTCTGCACGGGCCTCGCCGCCGAGGCCGCGGTGTTCACCGCCGTGGCCGACGTGCTCGGCCCCGCGCCGGTCACCCTCTTCTATGCGCAGAACGGCTACGGCGGTACGGGGCAGCTGATCGCCGAGCTCCTGCCGCGCGCGTGCAGCCTCACGCCCGCGCCGCTCGCGGTGCTCGGGCACGACGCCGAGGGGCGCCCCGTGACGATGGTCGATCGGGTCATCGCCGCGGTCGACGCGCTCGCCGGCGCGCCCGCGTGCGTGTTCCTCGAGACGCCCACGAACCCCGAGCTCCAGTCGCACGACTTCGAGGCGCTGATGCGCGCGCTCCGCGCCGACGCGGAGCGGCACGGGCGCAAGGTGCCGGTGCTCGTCGACACGACCCTCGCGCCCATGTTTCCGGTGTTCGCCAAGGGCTTCGCGCGCGACTGGCCCTTCGTGCTGGTCAAGAGCGGGTCGAAGTACTTCACGCGCGGCAAGTCTACGCTGGGCGTCGCGGCCTGCGCCGACGACGCGCTCGCGCTGCGCATCGTCGCGCGGGCCCGCGCGCTCGGCGCCGACGCCGACTCCTTCGCGCGTCCCACGCAGCTCGCCGACCTCGCCGAGGGCCTCTCCGACCTCGCGCCGCGCATGGGCACCATCAGCGAGCACACGATCCGCCTCGCCGACGGGCTGCGCGCGGCGCTGCGGGCGCGGGGCTTCGACATCACCCAGTACGCCATCTCGCGCGCGCAGGTGGCCGATGGGCTCGCAACGGGGCTGCTGTCGGTCTACCTCCCCGCGGCGCCGACGACCTTCCCCGACCTGGTCGACGAGTTCGTCGACCACCTGCTCAAGCACGCCCCCGCGCTGGTGAAGAGCCGCGTGAGCTACGGCCAGAGCACCGGCGGCGGACGGCCCGATTACTTCTATGTGATCAACCCCGAAGAGTCGACGCAGGGCGCGCTCTCGGCGGAGATCAAGCAGGCGCAGAAGCGCGACAACGTGCAGATCTGCCGCATCAGCGTGCCCGAGCACGCCGACGTCGACGCGCTCCTCCAGGCGATGGAGGGCTTCTTCGATCGCAAGTACCCGCCGCGCGTATACTGACGTCAGTATACCGGCGTACTGACGTCAGTATACGGGCCCCCTTCGAGCTCGCCCGACAGCGCGCTCACCGTCGACGCCGCGGGCGCCGCTCGGTCGTCGTCGGCGTCTCGTCACAGCGCGCCTCGGAGCGCGGCAGCGGCGCGCCCGTCAGCGTCGCCGCGGGCAGCGTCGCCGCGAGGGGCATCGCCTCGCCGTCGCCCGCGACGAAGCCGTCGAAGCACAGCGAGCGTCGACGCCCCTCGGCGGCGGCGCGCTCCTCGGGCGCGTGGCTCGTGCCAAAGAGCGAGAGGTCCTCGCTGGAGTCGCCGAGGAGCCCCGCGAAGGGGCCCGCGGGCGTGTCGGCGACGGTGCCATCGCCGCAGGTGTTGAACACCATGTCGGCGATGCGGCACGCGCGCAGCCCGGGCGAGGTCGCCGAGGCGGGCCCCGCGGTCACGAGCGCCGTGCGGCCGATGCGCGGATCGTCGGAGTTGCCCGCAAGCCAGGTCTCGCCGTTCAGCCCGAAGACCACCCGCTCGGTGTGGTGGCCGCCGTTCTCGACGCGCAGGCGCCAGACGCGCACCCCTTCGCGAACGTCGACCCCGGTGACCGCCAGCGTGACGCGCGCGCCCAGACGCACCGGGGCCGCGTCGGGGGCCTCGTCGCCGTCGTCGATCGCGCGTCGCCGCGCCGCCTCGCTCGACCATCGAACGCGGTCACGAAAGCTCCACCGCGCGCCGACACGGAGCGGCCACAGCGGGTGCCCGTGCGGGTCTTCGACGTCGAAGGGGATGCTGCGACGGAGACGCATCCCACGCACCGTCGCGCGAACCTCGACGGGGAGGGCGCCCGACGCCGTGGGGCGCACGGTGACGTCGCATCCCCGGTCGTCGATGCCGGCCTCGGCCTTCGCGCGCGTCGCGAGGGGCTCCGGGTAGACCCAGCCCTGGAAGAGGATCCCGTGGCTGTAGTAGCGGGGCGGGCTCACGAAGGCCTGCGCGCGGTGCGCGAGGCCCGCCTGCCCGCGCCACGGCCCCGACGGAAAGAGCTGCATCGCGCGCTCGTTGGGGCCGCCGAGCATGGCCTCGTCGCGGCGCGCGAGGCCCGCGACCCCCAGCGCGAAGACCACCACGAGGAGCCCCGGAATCGCCCGCGCCCACGATCGCTGCGGCCGCGCGCGGAGCGCCTCGAAGGCGGCCACGAGGCCCATCAAGAAGCCCGCCCCCGCGCACGCCTTCGCGCGCGCGAGGGTGCGATAGGCGGCGTTGAAGAGCGCGCCGGTCGTGTCGTTCGAGAAGCCGAACACGGCGTTGAAGGGGCCGCAGGCGAACAGGTAGAGCCCGAGCGCGACGGGCACCGAGGCCACGAGGGCGAAGACGGCCTCGGTGTGCCGCCCGCGCGTCACGACGAAGGCGCCCGCGACGACGAGCGCGAGGCCGAGCGGCGTGAGGGCGTCGAGGCCCGGGAGCTCGACGGTGTAGTGCGTCTCTCCCGCGAGGGCGCTGAGTTGGGTCAAAGGGGCGTCTCCATCGGGCGAAGGTATCAAACGCGCGATGGCGGGCACGCGTGATGCTGCGTCGTCGGCATGAGCACGAGATCGCGCCATGCGTTTCGCAAGCGCCTCGTCGCGGCGGCGCTCGCGACCGCCTGTGCGGCTGCGGGTGCAAACCGCTGGGTCCCTGGCACGCCGGCAGACCTTGCGCGCACCTCCGCGCTCCAGGCCGAAGAAGCTGCGTTCATTCTCACCGACCACACCGAGGTGACGCTCGTCGCGCCGCGCCTCGACGGTGCCACCGTGCGGGGCGCGAGCGTCTCGTCGTGCACGGGACCTCGCGGGCGACGAGCGGCAGGACGTCGGCGTGAGCGTCGGCGCGGGGCTCTCGCTCACCAGCCTCCGCGCCGATCCCGGTCAGGCGGCGGCGACCTGCGGGCTCATCTCCTGGGGCTGCGTGGAGCCCCCGTACTCGGCGCCGTCGCCGAGCTTCAACGACGGCCTCCGCGCGACGCCGCTCGTGGCCGCGACGCTCGACGCGAGGGTGTCGCACTTGCTCATCGGGATGGGCACGAGCTGGCGGGGCGACTTCGCCGAAACGCCCTCGCTCCATGTCTTCACGGTGGATTTTCGCGTGGGCGTCTCGCTCTGGTGAGGCCCTCACGCACGAGGTATCGCGCATGGCAACCGCGGTGATCGCTCGGACGCTGCGCGCGCTCGTCGCGCTCGGCGCCGCATCGTGGGGCTGCGCGCGCCCGTGGGAGCCGGTGTCACTGCAGGGACTCACCGCGGGCGGTTCCATCGAAGAGGCGCGGCTCACGCTGCGCGACCGTCAGGTGTTCACCATCGTCGCGCCGCGCGTGGCGCGCGAAGCCATCCACGCCGACGTGCGCGCGCGCTGCTTCGAGGGGCGCTGCGCCGAGCTGGCGGCCCCGTCGCCGGGCGTGTTTCCGCTCACGGCGGTGGCGCGCATCGAGGTCCGCTACGTGCGACCGCCGCCGAGCGTGCGCGTCGACCTCGACCTCGGGGCGCCCTTCATCCTGTCGGCGCCAGGCACCGGGCTGCGCGAGAGCGCCCTCGGCGGGGTCGCCGCGCTCCGCTTCGCCACGCGCTCGGGCTTCGGCGCGTCGGTGTCGGTCGGCGGCGCCGGGAGGCTCGACATGTCGCGCGGCTCGGTGGTCGAGGCGTACGTGTCGGGCTGGACGGTCGACGTGATGGCCCTCTACCGCGTTCGCCTCGCGGGCGACGATCGACGCGGCCTCGGCGTCGACGTGGCGGCCGGCCTGTCGTCGGCGAACCTCAGCTGGCACGAGGGTCACGGGGCCTACAGCGGCGACTGCGGCTGGTTCAGCTGGAGCTGCACGGAGACGCTCGTCACGCCCTACACCGCGCCGCCCCGCTCGTTCACGTCGGGCGCGCGCGTCGGGCCCGCGCTCGGCCTCGGCGTCGACGGGCGCGCGGGCGCCTTCGTCGGCGGCTTCAACGTCACGTACCGCGCGCTGGTCTACAACGGCGACGCCGCGCCCATCGCCGCGGAGCCCGCCGCGGTGCACGCGGTCACGGCCTTCGGGCACGTGGGCTTCGGCTTCTCGCTGTGAGCGGCCCCGTCGCAATCTCCACGGCGGTGCGACGGCTGGTTTCTGCCCCGCGAGCGCGTGAGGGCCCGTCGGGAGCGCCCCCGCGACCGCTGCGCGCAAGGTCCGCTCCGTGTACCGACGTCAGTACACCGGCGTACTGACGTCGGTACACGGGCCACGCGGTCGCGCACCGCGACGTCTACGGTCCGCAGACGGGCGTCGCGCTGCCGCTCATCACCCGACACGATCCGTAGCAGCAGTTGGGGTTGGCGTCGCACGGTCGCCCCATCGCCCATTGACGGCGCGCGCGCGCCGCCATACGCCCGCCCCGTTGTCGCCCTCGAAGCCCCTCCGCTACGCCGCGCTCGTCGCCCTCGTCGCCCTCGTCGCGCTCCTCGCGTGGGTGCTGCTCCGTCGCGACGCGCCGCCGCCCGCAGCGCCGCCCGTCGCCACGCCCGCGCCCATCGCCACGCCCGCGCCCGTCGCCACGCCCACGCCCCTCGCGCCCGCATCTCCCATCGCCCCCGCGCCCGACGCATCCGTCGCTCCCGCGCCGCCCGCCCCTACGGCCATCGTACACGGCGCCTGGGGATCACACCTCGGCGAGTTCGGACACACCACCGAGTCCGAGGCCAACCCCGAGGGGCCCATGAGCTTCGCCCTCGCGCCCGACGGAACCGTCGCCGTGCTCGACCAGCGCAACCGACGCGTTCAACGCTTCGTCGCGGGCCGCGCCGTGAGCGCCGTCGCCCTCGACAACGAGGCCGCGCAAGACCTCGCGCTCACCCCGTCGGGCGCCCTCGTCGCCCTCGACCGATTGGGCGCCTCGACGCTCACGGTGTATGGCCCCGACGGGCATCCATCAGCCCCCATCGCCCTCCGCGGCGGCCCCATCGCCGAGGGCGGCGCCGTGACGGGTGTGTTCGCCGACGCGCAGGGAATCTACGTCGAGCGCGAGCACCGCGAGGTGGTGCGCGTGGCCGATGCCAACGGCCACGAAGACCCCGACCGCCCCACCCTCTGGGGGAGGCCCTCGCGCGACGGGGCACAGCTCCTCCGCGCGTCCATCGAAGACGCCGCGCGCGGCGTGCTGCGCGTGAGCGTGGCGGCGCGCGCCAACGGCGCGATGGACTGGTCGTCGACGGTCTCTGCCGAAGCCCCGGTGCTCTACCTCGCGATGCTCGACAGCGACGCGCGCGGGCGGGTCTACGTCGCCGCCGCGACGGGCCACGCGAGCCCCGACGGCGTGCGCGACGCGGCCACCTTCGTCGCGCGCCTCGACGGCGCGGGCGCGCTCGAGGCCACCATGAACCTCCCCCCGCGCGCGGGCGGCGACGAGGTGTTTCGCCCCCTGCGCGTCGACGACGAGGGCGCCGTGTACGTGATGAATCCCACGCCCGAGGGCCTCACGATTCACCGATACGCCTGGGCACGGTAGCGGGCGCTTCCATTTGTAAGACCGCGACGAAGAGGGAGGGCGGGGCCCTTCGCGGAGCGAAGGGTCTCGCCGCCGAGGTGGGCTTCGGCCGCGCGTGTCCACCTGTGCACGCGCGCGGCACAACGAACACGCACACGTCGTGGTAAGACGCCCGCCGCTGAACTCGTTCAGCCCCATCGGGAGGTTCATGATGAAGGTCTTCGGTCACCCCGCCAGCACCTGTACGCGCAAGGTTCTCTGCACCCTCGCAGAGAAGGGCGCTGCCTTCGATTTCGTCGTCGTCGACATCACCAAGGGCGAGCAGAAGAGCGCCGAGCACCTCGCGCGTCAGCCCTTCGGCGTTGTCCCCGCGATCGACGATGACGGCTTCGCCCTCTACGAGTCGCGCGCCATCGTGCGCTACCTCGACGCGACGCTCCCGGGTACGAGCCTCACGCCCGCCGACGCGAAAGACCGCGCGCTCATGGAGCAGTGGATCTGCGTCGAGCACTCGTACTTCTCGCCCCACGCGATGAAGTCGGTGCTCAACATCTGGTACGCGTCGATGGCCGGCAAGCAGCCCGACGCCGACGTGGTCGCGAAGGGCCTCGCCGACGCCACGCGCGCCCTCGATGTGCTCGAGAAGGCCCTCGTCGGCAAGGAGTACCTCGCCGGCACCTTCTCGCTCGCCGACATCATGTACGCGCCCTACCTCCAGTACCTGCAAGACCTGGGCATCAACGCGATCGTGACCGAGCGCCCCAACGTGCTCGCGTGGTGGCAGCGCGTCAGCGCCCGCCCCTCGTGGCAGAAGGCCATCGGCAAGGGCGCCTGATCGCCCCCTGCGCCACGCGCGTGCCCGCCGAGCCCCCGATCGCGGGCGCCAGGGTGAACCTCACCCTTCGCGAGTACACCCACGGGTGATCAGCCTCCGCTGCGATCCGCGCGACCCCCTCCCGCGACCGGTCGAAGGTCAAACGTAAGCGCCTGCGCCGCCTCGTCGGAGCACGTGGACCCGCGCGCCGACGGTGTGCAAGCCCGTGCATCCGAGGCCTCCACAGAGGGCGACAAGGACGACTGTACGGGTCCCGAGTATGACGGCACCTGGCGAGTGGTCAGGTGTCCCACTCGAAGCCGATCGAGAAGCGATATTGCTGGTAGACGATCGGCACGCCCGCGAGCTGCGGGATGGGGACGCTCACCGTCGCCGGAAGCACGACGACGTGCACGTGGCGACTGAGGTCGACGGTGAGCCCGAGGATGCTCGCGCCGACGTAGACGCCCGCGGAGCCCGCGTCGGCCCCGATGAGGTCGGCGAGGAGCACGCTCGTTCCCGCGGAGAGGCTCGAGTGCAGCACGAGGTTGCCGACGCGACGCCACGCGAAGGAGCCCGTGAGGTACGCGTTGAACACGCCCGCGAAGAGGCTGGCTGTGGCGAGCGAGTACCAGGGGTTGTACTCGGCCGTGACGCCGAGCGAGAAGCGCGACGACAGGCGGAGGTGCGCGCCGAGCGACGCCGCCATCGCGCCGCGATCGATGGAGGCGCCCACGAGCGCGCGAATCGCGAGGAGTCCCGGCTCGTTGGGCGTCGCGGGGCTCGGCGTCTGCGCGTGCGCGTCGCGGGGCATCCACGCCAGCGCCGCTGCGATCGTGAGCGCCGCGAGCGCGCGACGACGAGACCGAAGGAGCACCGCGACGACCGGGAGCGCGGCGAGGGCCGACACCGGCGAGCGAGGCGTCGACGGCGGCCCCGCGGCGCACCCCGCGCTCGCCTCCGAGAGTTCGGGCGCATCGCAGTAGCGGTTCGCGGCGGTGCATCCGGGTTCGATCGCCGTCCATGCGTCGACGACCGCGGCGCCGCGCCCCACGCGCTCGGGGGCATTCGCCGACCCCTCGTTCACCGCGCGCAGAAACGCCTGGCTCGCATCGGTCGCCATCGCCGCGCGGTGCGCCTCACCGAGCGACGCGGGGTCGCAGCCGTCGAGCGCTGCGATGTGATCGTGGCCGTCGCGCGCCTCGTCGTAGCCGCCGCCCTGGGCGTGATCGACGTAGTTCAAGACGTGCCGCACGCGGCGACCGTCGGGCGTGCGAAACGCGTGCGCGAAGCTGTCTTGCAACGCGTGGAGGGCGCGACCCATGTGCCACCCGTAGCGCTGCACGGCGATGGCGCGACGACCCGTGAAGGGCAGCGTCACGGTGTGCGGCTCCGTCGCGCCGAGATCGAGGGCGGGGGTCGATCCGAGGGCGGCGGTGAGCTCGGCCACGATGAACCCGCGGCACGCGACGAGGGCGCTGCGATCGCCGTCGGCGCCGTCGTCGGTGGGCGCGCGGAGGCAGTGCTCACGCTGGTCGTCGGGCGCGGCGTGCACCGCGGCGAGCTCCTGCGCGTCGTCGGCGGCGTACCCGTGGAGGTCGTTGTCGCGCGCGCCGAGGAGGAGCGCGAGGCTCCACGGATCCTGCGCGTCGGCGGGGAGCGCGAAGGACAGATCGCGTGCGAGACGCAGGCTCTCGTTCGCGGAGAGGCCCGGCGGATGCGCGCCCGAGGGCCAACCCACGCGGGCCAGCGCGGCACGCGTGATGCGCTCGTGGCATCCTTCGGTGAAGGGCGATTCGAAGGTGAACGCGAGCGCGCGAGCGGGCACGAGGGCGAGCGCGAGAGCCAGGCGATCGAGACGTCTCATGGCGAGCGCGTCTGCGAGAAGCGGGCGCGGCGGGGGTGCGCATCGCAGGCGAGGTCGCGCGTGCGTCGTCGCGCGCGGCGGGCGACGCAGAACACCTCACCTGAGCGGCTGCGTCTCGTTGCTGCGCGGCGAAGGGTCTGCTGCGCTCCGTCGATGCCGAAGCTACGCGGCGCGCGTACGTCGCAGCCCCTCTTCAACGCTCACCTCGGGCTCGTAGCCGAGGTCACGACGCGCCTTGTCGGTCTTCACGGTGACGGTGCGCGACATCATCGCGATGGTGGCATCGTGCGCCGCTCGCTCGGCGACGTGCGCTTCGGCGTCGCCGCACGGCGCGGACACCCGTGCCTCGCGGGCGCCCTCACCGTCGCGCGCTGGCTCTCGTACGGCCACGTGGTGGTTCGTCTCGGCAACGAGACCGCGAACCTCGTCGCGGCCGCGATCACGCGGCGAAAGCTCACGCGGCGCCGCGACGCCCGTTGCCGCCGCCTCGATGTCCGTCGCGCGATCGGGCGTCACGATGTCGACGGCCAGCGAGAAGCGTCGACCGATTCGCACGGCGTACCAGGCGGAGTTCTGCACAGGCAGCACCACCGCTCGCGCGATGCCGCCGCGCGCTTCTGATTCCGCCATCGCCCCCCCCGCATCCTCTCGTTCCGCCGACGATGACCGTATTTCGCGCGAGGCGCGTCGGTCTCGCCCCGGTGCGGCAGCGATGCGCAGCCTGCGAACACGCGTCGCACGGCCGCGCGACGGCGCCGTCGCGGCTGCGCGGAAACGCGCGTGGCACATCGCGTGCGAAAGGGGGAAGGCATGGGAGAGCGACGCCTCGCCATGATGGTCTCGCTCGTCGGCCTCGCGGCCGCGTGCGGCAGCAACAACAACCGCCCGGCGCCCGTGGTCGCGAGCGCGGGATGCAGCGCCGACTCCGAGTGCGCGGGTCGCGGAGGCGTGTGCGTGTCGGGCGTCTGCCAGCAGTGCCGCAGCGGCGCCGAGTGCCGCGGCGGCGCGTGCGTCGACAACCGCTGCGTGGCGTCCCCGGCGCCCGTCGCCGAGACGTCGGACACGGTGGCGGTGCGCCCCGCGGAGGGCGCGTCGGCGTGCTTCGAGCACGTTCGCTTCGCCTTCGACGACGCGACGCTCAGCGAGGCCGCGCGCGCCGCGCTCCAGCGCACGGCCGACTGCATCCGCCGCGAGCGCGGTCGGCGCTACGTGCTGCTCGGCCACGCCGACGCGCGGGGCACGGTGGAGTACAACCTCGCGCTCGGCCACCGCCGCGCGCAGGCCGTGCTCAACTACCTCATCGCGCTCGGGGTAGACCGCGCGCAGGTCGCCGCGAGCTCGGTGGGGAGCGAGCACGCCACGGGCACCGACGAAGAAGGCTGGGCCCGCGATCGTCGCGTGGAGCACACCGACCGCGGGGCCTCGACGCGCCGCTGAGTGAAGGCCGCGCGGGGCGATGGCTCTTCGCGGGGCGCGCGGGTGACCTCTGCGGTCACCAGGTCTCGACGTCGAAGCCCGACTCGGCGAGCCACAGCGCGCGAAAGGCCGTCGACGCGCGCGGGTCGATCGACTTCGGCCGCGCGGGCAGCGCGTCGACGAGCTCCACCGTCGCGAGCGGAACGTCTCCCGGCGCGAGGCGGTGCGTCGCCGCGTCTTGCGCGTTGGCGACCTCGTCGCGGGCGCCCCATCGGTAGGGCCACGCGAAGCGGCGATCGAGCGACCCTTCGCGCACTTCGAGGCCTACAACATCCCGGTCGCGCGCGTGGTCGCCGCGCTCAACGAGGCCGTCGCCGCGCCGTGACGCCTCGCGCGGCGCGCTCGTTCGCGATGCGCGAACATCGACGCTGCGGGCCCCTCGGAGTCCCCATCCGCCCGTCTACTCCGCGGTACTGCGCGCCGTGTTGTCGGAGTGGCGATCCGGTGCGGCATCGTCTGGCGGCGGTGGGACGGAGGCGAGGACGAGGCGATCGTGTCCGCTGCTCCAACCGTGGGCGGCGAGGATCGCCTCGGGGCCGAAGGGCCCGAAGGCTTTGCAGTTCCAGCCCTCGGGGTCGTCGCCGAGGGGGAGCTCGGTGGCGCGCCGGACGTCTCCGCGGAGATCCCAGCGGACGAGGGTCGGAGCGTCTTGCTCGCCGCCGACGAAGGCCACCGCGTCGTCGGCGACCCAGCACAGCGCCTCGCCGTAGCGGCCGCCGACGCCCTCGCACGCACGCTCGTAGAGGATCGTGTCGCGCTCGAGGTCCAGCACGACGAGGGAGCGCCGATCTCCGGGCATCCGAAGGCACTCTGCCACCACGCGCGCCCCGGAGGGATCGAGCGCCGCGCCGCGCAGCCACGCGCGGGGACCGAGGCAGGCCCCGAGGGGCGTGACGATCCAGTCGCCCTCCTCCGGGCGATCGAAGCGCACCAGTCGATCGACGTCGGCGCCCGCGTGGGGCGTGTCGATCCAGAAGTGGGCCACGATCCTTTGGGGGATGTCTCGGAGCGCGTGTTGACGGCGAAAGGTGAGCCTGCGCGGGCATCGACGTTGGGGGCCGTTGGAGGCCCGATGCGCCGCGCCGCGTCGCGAACCGCGTCGACCGAGACGTCGGGGAGGTACGGCAGGAGGTCGACCCTGGTGAGCACCGCGAGGTCGGCGTGCCGTTTCGATTACGGAGGGGGCGATCACAGCCTCGCGCGCTCACCCGTCGACACTGGTATCGTCCGGCGATCGAGAGGTCTGAATGAGAGGTCGGTCGGCGAGCCGCTTCGCGGGCGTGGCGATGGTATTCTGTGTAGCCTGCGCGATGGGTCCGGGCGAGGTCATCTCCCCTGCGGCGGACTTTGACGTGCTTATCGATCGACAGCCGACAACGGACGCCGCCTCCGATGTCGCGAGGCCCTCCGACCTGCCGCCCTCGCGCGACGGCGAGGCAGGCGCTGGCGCCGATGCAGCGCCCGGCGACGGCGCGCTCCTCGACGCCGCGCCCACTGCGACCGACCGCTCGGAGCCCGACGGGGCGCCGATGGATGCCGCGGCCATGCCCGGCGCTGACGCGGCGCTCGCAGATGCCGACGCCGCGCCCGGCGATCTCGGGCCGGGCCGGTGCGCGCCCGGCTTCGTCGAATGCCTCGGCGTTTGCGTCGATCCGCTTCGGTCCAACGAGCACTGCGGCGCGTGTAGGAACCCCTGCGCCGCGGGCTCGTCGTGCGTGTCGGGGAGCTGTGCGCTGGGCTGCCCGGCGGCGCAGACGGCCTGCGGGGGCGCCTGCGTCGACACGACGCGCGACCCGTCCCACTGCGGCGCGTGCGGGCGCTCGTGCGCTGGAGTCGCCTGCGTGTTGGGGCGCTGCGTGGATCCGTGCGCTGGCGATCCCTGCGGCGCGCACGGCTGGTGCGAGGCCGGCGCATGCATCTGCGACCCCGGCTACGCCGGCGCAACGTGCGGTTCCTGCTACGGGGTGTGGGTCGCCGCGGCGGGGATCGTCCCCACCACGTGCTACCCGTCGAACCGCGTCGTCGGGTCGGACACCGCCGGCGACACGCTCGACGGCACCACGGGGCCCGACTTCGTCCAGGGCCTCGGAGGCAATGACACCCTCCGGGGCCTCGATGCCAACGACTACATCAATGGCAACATGGGCAGCGACTTCGTCAACGGCAACACCGGCCGCGACGAGGTCGCCGGCGGCTCCGAGGCCGACATGGTGTTCGGCGGTTCCGAGGACGACGTCATGCTCGGCGGCGGGGGCAACGACACGATCACCGGCGGCCTCGGCAACGACAGGTTCATCGGCGGCGACGGTGACGACACGTTGGTCGACGCCGAAGGCAACGACCGCTACGTCATCGACGGCCTCGGCAACGACACCATCGATGACACCGTCGGCTTCGACACGGCCCGCTGCGTGAGCGGCGTGCGGGCGATCAGCAACACGCTCGTGGGCGGCAACCGCGTCCTGCGGCTGTCCAACGGCGGTTCGGTCACCCTCCTCGGCGACCGCGTGGAGCGCATCCTCGGCTGCGAGTGATCCGAGCGCGCGACGGTCGGCGCCGCGACGCCCGATGACTGCGGCCGCCGTGTGCTAGCGACCCACGCGGAGGCGCACGGCCGCAGGGTCGCCGTCGCGCGGCGGTGCGGTCGAGAGCGTTCCGCGGAGCTGGCGCGCGAGCGCCTGCACGAGCTGAATGCCCAGCGAGCCCTGCGGCACGGGGAGCGCGAAGCCGGGGCCGCTGTCGAGCACGCGGAGTTCGAAGCCTTCGGGCTCGGCGCGGAGTTCGACGGCGACGACGCATCGACCGTCGGGCCCGCGGCCGTGCTTGATGGCGTTCGTCAGGAGCTCGTTGAGGATCAGCCCGCACGGGATGCCGTCGGCGAGGGAGACCCGCACGGGCGCGAGGCGAAGGGTCAGCACGCACCGCGGATCGATGGAGTCTCGCAGGTGTTGCGCGAGCGAGGTCGCATACTCGTCGAGGGGAATGCTGCCGAGCGAGTCGCTCCCGTAGAGAATCTGGTGAACGAGGGACATGGCGTGCACGCGATGCGAGCACTCGGCGAGGGCGTCGCGGGCGGCCGCATCGGCGAGGCGATCGGCCTGCATGTTCACGAGGCTCGACACGATCTGGAGGTTGTTCTTCACGCGGTGGTGAACCTCCTGCAGCAGCGTGACCTTCTCCTCGAGGGAGTTGCGCAGCGCGGACTCGAGCCGCTGGCGCGCGCGCAGGTCGCGCAGCACGAGGACGGCGGTCTTCGTGCCGTCGCGCAGGTCGGCGATGAGCGGCGCCACGGCGGTCTCCGTGGGGATCGGCTCGCCCGACGCGCTCACCGCGCGGCGCTCGATCCATGCGGCCGCCCCCCATTCCCGCGGGTCGGCGCGAAAGACCTCGGCGTGCTGCGGGGGGAAGGTCTCGGATTCCGGGAACACGGTCGCGAGGGACCCCGGCGCCTCGCCGAGGAGGGCGCGCGCGCGCTCGTTCGCGGCCAGCACGGCGCCCCCCTGATCGACGACCAGCGTCGGATCGGGGGAGCGTTCGAAGAGCGCCTCGAAGCGCCGCTGCGCCTGCGTGCGCGTGAAGAACTCGGCGTAGAGTTCCGCGAGCCGCTCGACCATCGCCGGCAGCGCCTGCGTCGCGAGGTAGCGCGATGTGGTGCCCACCTCGATGACCCCGATCACCCCGGGCGACAGCTTGATCGGCGCCGCGACGTGCGCGTGCAAAGGCGCCCCCGCGGTGCCCTCGCCGGAGCCCTCGCCGCGCGCGACGTCGCCATCGCCGGGCAGGCGCGCTTGTGTCATCCCCGCGGCGCGCGTCTCTTCGGCGAAGCGTGCGCGCGGCTCGGCGACGCTCGCCAGCCGCTCGTGGTGCGCGACGAGGGTCATCGCGGCGCCGCCGTCGATGACTCTCCACACGCGGGCCATCGCGATGTCGACCTCGTCGGCGAGCGTGCGCACGATGAGCCGCGAGGCCTCTTCGTCGCTCGCGATGTCGAGCAGGCGCTCGGCGACGCGACGGGCGACGTGGTGCTGCGTCACTTCGAACATCACGGCGAGCACGCGCAGCACCCGGCCTTCGGGGTCGCGCTGCGGGCACAGCACCATGCGAAATCGAATCTGCTTGCTCGAGGCGCCCCAGTCGATCGCGGCAAGCTGCAGGTCGATCGCGAATTCGCGCGTGTGGACGACCTCGCCGGCGTACGCGCGGCGGTAGTACTCCACCATGCCCGTGGTGACCGAAAACGGGTCCGTGAGGATGTTGAAGCGCCCCACGGCGACCTCGGGCGAAGGCAGGCCCGTAAACTCGACCATCGCGCGATTCAGCCAGAGCGCGACGCCGTCGTGGTCGTAGAGCTCGAGGCCCACGGGAACGTGCTCGAGCGCGGCGTAGAGAAAGTCACGCTCCGCCCTTACCGCGCCGAGCTCTCGCTCGAGCTCCGCGACTCTGGCGCGCAGCGCGTCTTCGACCGGACGCGCTGCCTGTGCGCCGCACGCGGGACACGCCCCCTCGTGCGGATTGTTCATGAGGAATTCCATTCGGTGCGCGGGATCAGATCGCCTCCATCCCGAGCCCGTCAAGGCGCACCGTCGTCGCGCCAACGTACCGCACACGCTCAGGCCCACGTTGCCAGGTCTGAGACCCGTGCAGGTCGCGGCGCGGAGCGCCGATGGGTGACACCGGCGCAACGGACCGCCCCGTCGCTGCCATCCTCGAGCCCTCGCCGCCGCCCTCTGTCCATCGCCGCGCGAAGGGCACCGCTGCCGCAACGCACGCCAGTACGCTGCCCGCTGCGGTCGCGGTGAGCACGTCTTCGAACGCTCGCCCGAGGCGCCGTCGCCCCCCCGATGGAAGGCAAAGCCTATGGCGCCATAGTCTTTGCCTCGCAGCCCTCCGAGATCCGCAATTTACCTGCCATTCAGAGCGATCTTCGCGGCGATTTCCTGGGGGGGGTCCCCCCCCTTCGCGCCAGCGGATCGACATGACCTGATCCCTTGCCGCGTCCCATGCGCGGCGACAAGGCCGTCAGGTTCCGGCTGGGGCAAGACAAGCCCGCGAGAAGGCCATAGCCCTGCATTGGAGGCTCAGCGCGGACAGCTCGACAGGGCGTTGAGCTCAGGCAGCGACGACCGGAGGCAGCCCACCACGGAGCCGGGGCACGAGGTGGCGTCGCCCTCGGCCTGGCTCGCGCACTGCGCGACGGCGGTCACGCTCTCGTCGCTGAAGCGCCGAAGGACGGTGAGCGGGCTCCGGTCTCCCATCAAGCTGGCGGTGCACTCGTCGGCGTTGGGGAGGGGCGTGGTCTCCGTTGCCCCGATGGCAGGGCAACGCTGACAGATGGTTCGCATGGCCGTCGCGAACGCCGGGGTGGGTGACCGCGAGAGGGTTTCTGCTTCGGGACAGTCGAGCGAGCCGTTGTTCGAGCAGTCGGCAGAGGCGAGGCAGCGCCCCATCGCCGCGACGATGTCAGGGCGAAACCGCAGGCAGACCCCTCGAACCGCCTGGGTCTGGCACGAGGTGTCGGGGCTGCATCGGAGCGAGAAATCCGCGAGTTGTCCGCAGGTGGCCACGACCTCGGCCGACGCGCTTGTCGGCGTGTTCGTCGGGCCGTTGCTGTCAGCGTGCGGGGTGCCGCAGCCCGCGAGCGTCGCGATGAGGAGGAGGGCATCGAGGCAACAGATCGAGCGTCGGGTGAACATGAAGCGTCGGCGATTAACACGTCGCGTGCCACCCCTCGACGTCGAGAAGAAGTGCGGAAGATGAAGCGCTCTGGCGCGCGAACGGGTTTCAGGCTGCGCGCGTCACGGGTCGTTGTGAATCACGGAGGCGCCCCGTGCGTGAACACGCTCGAACATCGCGCGCGGGGGCCGATCGAAGTTCACGGTCTGGGTGTGGCGCTTCATCGCGCCCTTCGGCGGGCTTCGGCATCCCGGCGCCCAGCGGACCTGATCGTGGCTCGCACTTCGCGCGGGGCCTCTATGGCGTGGTGCGCGACGTCGGCACGCGCGACGGGGCGCGCGTAGCTCGCGAGATTGCCGCCGTCACGACGGGGTCCGTCGACCGGGTGCGCTGATCGGAGTGAGGACATCCCCGACGCGAGGTGACCGCAGAGGGAGCGCCTGCGCGGGCATCGACGCGGTGTGCCCATCGGAGACCCTCGTGGTCGGTGAGCTGGCCGGTCGGCGCTTCACCTCCGCACCCGATGGAGGTGAGCCGCAGCGTCTCCGGCAGAAGCCGCGCAGGATCATGTCGGGGGCTCGAAACGAATTGCAGCGCCGCAGTTCACCACGCGTCGCTCGCAGCAGCTCTCACCTCACAGCGGTGCTCTCACGTTCATGCTCAATGCACTGCATGATATGCTCTCACGGTGTTCGTTGGAGCAGAGGGGTTCGAGACGATCGTGGCGCGCAGCGCGTTCTGGCTGCGTGTCGGGTGGGTCGCGAAGGCCGCTCTCGCGGGCGTGGGTAGCCTGCTCCTCTTGCTCGCGGTGGTCGCAGCTGTCGTCGAGCATGTCGCTCCACTTCCGACGGGCGCGCAGGGGGCCCCCATCCCGTGGCAGGCGCCGCTCGTCGCCGCTGTCGGCGCCGCCTTGCTGCTGCGGGTGACCGCGCAGGCCGTCGGGGCGCTCGCTGCGGGCACAAGGGAGATTGTCGGCGTCATCACACACGCCAAGGAGCTGACTCACGCGGGCCAGCGCACCCGCTACCGACTGTGGCACGTCGTGGTCGACGGCCGGGAGTACACGTTCGCCCCGAGCGAGCTGCGCGGGTCCCGTACCGCGCGTCTGCGGCCGGGTCAGCGCGCCGTCGTGCGCCTGGTGGGCGGGCGCGAGCTCGTGCGCCTCGCCGTCGACCACGCTGCGCCGCGGCCGACACGCACGGCTCTGGCGCCTCCGGTCGGCGAGCCGGCGCCCCTCTCGGAGCGGGACATCTCCCACGTGACGGCATGGGCGACGCGCCGCGCGGCCGTGCTGTTCGCGTTCGTCGTCGGACTCGTCGCGTTGATCGCGAGTCGAGGCGGCCCGGTGGATGGCCTGCACGCGCTCCTCGCCGTAGTGGTCGGCGGGCTCGTGTGGGGGTTCGCCGGTGCGGCGCGCTTGCTGCTCGTGGCGCGCGCGCTGGCGCCGGGTGCACCGACGCGTTATCTCAGCGGCGCGCTTCGACAGGACGCGGGCATGCTGCGCGACACGTACCTCGGCATGGAACGCCTCGGCGATGCGGGCGTGCCGTCGGCGCCGCGGCTGGCCACGACCGCGCGTGCGCGGGTCGTTGTGTTGCGTGTGCCCGACCGCGACAAGGCCGAGACGCTGGTCGCGGTCGAGTGGCTCGAAGAGACGAACTGACGAGACACTCGTCCGTAGTGCAACGGCCCTGCCCGTCCGCACCGCACGCTCGACGCAGGGCCCACTTCGGCGGCTTTGAACTGTCGGGGCGGTGCGTGTACACGCCGACTGTTCGACGAACGGGTTTGCCGTCGTGGCGCGGCGGCGGGCCGAAGTCGCCGCGGGAGAGCTCGCTGGCGGCGCTGCGTGCGGCGGCTCCATCAGAGGAGGCGTCGGTGTTGCCGCCGGTGAGGGTGCGCGCGACGTAGCGGGTGGCCGGGCACTCCTGGGCCCGTCATCGTCGGTGGTGACACGCCCTCACTGCCTGTCGCATCCTCCGGCGCATGGCGCCGTGGTCACCGAAGACACGTCCGAACAACGCCGCGGATGAAGACACGACCGTAGCGGGGCGCCTCCGAGTGAACATCGTTTATTCGACGTGTTCTCCGCACACCGAGGGAGTCGAGCTCCCGATGAAGATCCTCTTCGTGGGGGACCACACGGGCCGCGAAGACCCGCGCCCCCTCGAGGCGCGTCGCACGGTTCCGCTCGACAAGGAGCGCTTCGACGCGGCGATGGCAGCTCACGCGCTGCGCCTCGATCTCACGGTGCCCGATCGCCTCACCCCTACGGTGACGGGCGAGCGTGACGTGGCGCTGCGCTTCGAACGCCTCGCAGACTTCACCCCCGAGCGCGTCGCGTCGCAGGTGCCCGAGATGCGTCGCCTGTTGGAGGTGCGGAGCGCGCTCAACGCATTGAAGGGCCCACTCGGGGCTGTTCCTGCGTTCAGGAAGAGGTT
>CAISKJ010000578.1 GCA_903885885.1 uncultured delta proteobacterium | reverse complement strand
ACCTTTGCCATGGAGCCGGGCCTGACGCGCGCCGAGGTTACGACGCGTGGCGAAGTGCAGAATCTGGTGCTCGCACATTTCTCGGCGCGCATCACGTCGGACGTGAGCGAGTACCTCACCCCTGATGCCGCGCAGCTGCGCAGGCGCGTGCTGTCGGTGGTGTGTGAGGGCGACGCTGCGGTCTCCGTCATCGAAGTTCCGTCGCCGCTCTGGCACCGGGGCGACTGGCTCGAGGCGCTGATTCCGGCACGTGGTCGCACCCCGGTCGACCGCAAGGTGCGCGGGCAACTGCTCGACGCCATCGGGGCGTGCTCGTCGCCCGAGGAGGTGCGTCGCTACGGGTTTACGGGGTGGGTGAACGAAGGGGGGCGGGCGATGTACCTGCACGCGGGGGGCGCGATCGGCGCCGGCGGCGACGTTCCTGGCGTCGACGTCGCGCCCAGGGCCCCTGCAGACCGCTGCATGCTGCCCCTCGCACCGAGCGTCGAGGAGACCAACGTCGCGGCGCTCGCGCTGTTGGAGCTGCTCGCCGTGGAGCCCGCCGCGGTGATCGTGCCCATGGTGGGTCTCGCGTTTCGCGCCGCGATGGGCCCGACGCGGGCGACGGTGCACGTCACGGGGCGACCCGGCCTCGGCAAGACGACCCTCGCGGGCCTCGTCGCATCGCTCTTTGGCGCTGCGATGCTCGACACCGCGCCCTGCTCGTGGGCCAACGACTCCGCGCCGGGAATCTTCGGCGTTGCGTCGACGATCGGCGACGCGCTGCTGTTCATCGACGACCTCAACCTTGCGGGTGGCGGCAACGTCGACAACCGCACGAAATTCGAGCGCGTGATCCGCGCGAAGTACGACGGCCAGGGGCGTAACCTGCGCCACGCTGACGGCACCGCGCGCACCGACCCGCGCCCCCGCAGCGCCATTCTCTCGACGGGCGAGGTGCTGCCCACCGGAGCGGCCTGCACGTCGCGCGTCGTCAGCGTGATGCTCGACGAGCGGCCGTCGCCCGCGCTCGAGCCGTTGCAGCGTAGCGCACGCGACGGGGTGCTCGCCCGTGCAATGGCCGCGTTCCTGCGCTGGTACGCGCCACGATACCTCGAGCGCCTGCCGGAGCTCGAGGCGCGCGATCGCGCGGCGGCAAGCACCTGGGGGCTCGGCAAGGGCGACCGCGCGGCGCTGCTCATGGGCGCGCTCGCGCATGGCCTCGACGAGCTCTTCGAATTTCTCGCGCCGGGGGGAATCTCGGCTTGCGGTGCGCTCGACGTCGGGCAGCTCGCGACGCACCGCGCCCGGGCGGAGGACGCGATGCGCGCGGTGGCCGCGGGGCATGGCGATCACGTCGCGGCCGAGAGCCCCGAGCGGCGCTTCTGCCAGTTTGTCGGCGACGCGCTTCAGTCGGGGCGAGCGCATGTGAAAGCGCTCTTGCCGAAGGGAAGGACCGGAACGCCCAAGAACCCCGAGGCCTGTGGGTGGCGAGAGGATGACTGCGGGGACGAGAGGGTCTGGCGCGCGCAGGGGCCGTGCATCGGCTTCGTGTCGCCGGGTGGCGCGGAGGTGCTGCTCACGACGGGGCCGGCGTTCGAAGCAGCGATGGATCGGGCGAAGGCTGCGGGGCAGCCGTTGGGTGTCGACGAAAGCGCGTTGGGGCGCATGCTCCTCGCGGCAAACATCATCGTGCGTAGTCACGGGGAAAAGTCGACCGTGCAGCAGCGGCACGGCGGGATGGTGCTCGCGCGCACCTGGGCCGTGCATGCCCGCGCCATCGGATATCATCCCGAGGATCGTGAGGAGGCCGAATGAGACGCATGCTGCGCCGCATCACCTGGTCTCCCCGGCTCCGTGAGACGGCCTTCGACGCTGCTGCAAGTTATTTCGAGCATCTCACCACGTCCCCGCAAGAGAGCCCCCCGAGGAGCGCGCGATGAAGAGCAAGGCCATCACATCTCCCACGGCGCCCACCACCCGCGCGACGACAGCATACGGGCGCGGAGGTCTCGAGCAGCTCCCCTCGGGTCGCTGGCGCGTGCGCCTCACCGTCGACGGAGCGAGGGTGTGCGAGACCTGCGACACGCTCGAAGAGGCCGAGGCGCTGCGTCGGGGCCTCGTGCAGGCGCGCCTCGACTGCGACCGCGAGAAGGCAAGGCGCCCTTCCCCCGAGCCCGAGGTGCTGACGCTCGCCTCGTGGGGCAAAACGTGGCTCGCCCGTCGCGCGGATCGCAAGCTGGTGAGGTGGCCCGAGATCGATCGCAAGCGTTGGGCGATGCACGTCGACGGGACGGAGCTCGCGGCGTTGCCGCTCGTCGAGGTGCGCTCGAGGCACATTCGCGCGTGGCTGAACCACCTGCTCGCGAAGGAGCACGGGGCGAAGGCGCTCAAGCCGCAGACGATCCGCCACGCATTCAACCTCGTGCGCAAGGCGCTCGCCGACGCGCTCGAAGACGAGGTCATCGCTACGAACGCGGCGACGGGCGTGAAGATCCCTGCGCGGCACACGGGCGAGGCCGTGGCCGACGTGTGGACGTTCCTCGCGGCGGACGAGGTGCGCGCCGTCGAGGCCTGCGAGGCGATCCCCGAGGCGTCGCGGTTGCTCCTCGTGGTGGCGATCTACACCGGGCTGCGTGCGGGCGAGATGTGGAACCTCCGCTGGGGCGACGTGCGCGAGGCCGACGCGCGCCCCGAGGTGATCGTGCGCGCCTCGTGGAAGGGCGCTCCAAAGAACGGCAAGGCCCAGCCCGTGCCGCTGCTCCCGAAGGCCCGTGAGGCGCTCGCGCGGCTTCGTGCGTTGGCCACCGTCGAAGGCGAGGGGCCCGCCGTCGACGCGCTCGTGTTTCCCACCGTGACGGGCTGTCAGCGCCAGTGCGGCGACGACGGGGGATGGGGCACGCGCACGGTGCGAGGCCGCCATCGCGACGGGCTCATGCTCCGCGCGGGCATCACCCGCCGCGTGCGCTTCCACGATCTGCGGCACACCTGCGCGAGCCACCTGCTCATGGGGACGTGGGGCGTGACGCTCGCGCTCGCCGAGGTCTCGTCGTTCCTGCGCCACGGCTCCATCGCGATGACGCAGCGCTACGCGCACCTCGCCCCGGGGCATCTGCACGCGCGCATCAGCAGCGGCGGTGTGAGCTCCGGCAACGCGCCCGTCGAGGCCGCCACGCGGCGCGACAACCACTCGCGCGGGGGTGCTGTCGGGCGTGGCGCGGACCTCGACGCGTCACGGCCCGGCGTGGCGCCCCCGCGCCCCCTCGCGGGCGTGGCCAACATTGGCCACGCGGACCCCTCAAACTCTGGCCACGCCGAGGGGGCGACCTTCACGAAACCGCTTGTTTTTAGGGCACGCCCGCGGAGACTCGAACTCCGGACCTATGGCTTAGAAGGCCACCGCTCTATCCAACTGAGCTACGGGCGCAAGGAACTCACTGGTACGTCGCGATGCGCTGCCCTGCGGGGCAACGGATCGAGGTCGGGGAGGCGGGATTTGAACCCGCGACATCCAGCTCCCAAAGCTGGTGCACTACCAGGCTGTGCTACTCCCCGTTTGAACGCTGCGTAATTCGGCGCTTCGTATAGCACGTTCTCCGGGGATATCGCGCTGAGCGTAAGAATTTCTCTCAGAATGCGTGACAAGCGAAAGAGACGCGGTTATACACAGCGCCCCGTTTGACGGAGAGGTGCAACACACTTCGAGGTCAACCCGGGTGACGGTGGCCGTAGCTCAGTTGGTAGAGCATCGGATTGTGGCTCCGATTGTCGCGGGTTCGAAACCCGTCGGTCACCCTGCTAGGGAAAGTGATTCGGGCGCTCGTAGCTCAATGGATAGAGCAACGGACTTCGGATCCGTCGGTTGGGGGTTCGACTCCCTCCGGGCGCGCACTGAGAAAATAAAAGTTGACAGCGCGGAGACGATGTAAGAAAAGACCGCGCAGCAGATCGAGTCAGGGCCATTAGCTCAATTGGTAGAGCAGCGGACTCTTAATCCGTTGGCTGACAGTTCAAGTCTGTCATGGCCCACCAGCAAGCCCGGGAACACTCCCGGGCTTTTGGTATTTCTGGGGTCTCGCAAAGGCGCCATGGTTTCTCCCAACATGGGAGCGCGCCATGCGAGTCCGATTAGCGCGTTGAACGGGCTGCTACGCCGAGCGTTCGTCGGTCGAGTTCATTCGACACGAGGGTGACGACGTCGTCGGCGTGAAGGCTCATCGGCCCGACGCTGATGGCCACCGCGGGCCTCGCGTCGATGCGCCTTCGGTTCTCTTCGCCGAAGCCCAGGTGATCACCGATGAAGAACACCGGGTCGGCGAGCTCGACGGGCGTCTCGCGCAGGTCAGCGCCCCCCTCGTCGAGCACGTAGGACGCGCCCGGGCCCACGTCGTCGAGCACCGCCTCGAGGCCGCCCGCGGCCACGGCGACGCCGGGCTTCACCGTGACGAAGCCGTCGCCCTCGCAGGGGGCCGCGAGGGCCTTCTGCGCGAGCACCGCGAGGCTCCGCTCGTCGGGCCGTAGGAAGCGCACCGAGGCGCCGTCGATGCGCAGCGAGCGCGGCGCGGCGGGGCCTCCGAGAAGCACCAGGTACACCACGGTGTCGCGTCGCAGGCCGTGCGACACCAGGAACGCCGCGCGCACGCACCGCAGCAGCACGTCGAGGCGGCCGCTGGTACCCGGCAGGTCGATGAGGAGAAAGTCGGGCGACGCGGTGGCCCGCGTGCCGATCACTACGAAGCGTCGCACGCGGCGGGTTCTACACCCGACCGCGCCCGCGCATCAGTGCGAGTCGAAGGAGAAGTGCGTCTCAAATTCGCTGTCGGAGAAGGGCTCGACGGGGTGCGCGCGGATCACGTTCTCGATGCACGGACCCACCGGGGGCTCGCCGTAGGGGGCCGACACGCGTACGTCGATGGGGTGGCCCGTGGCGGCCTCGTAGGCCACCGCGACGTGCACGTGGCGACGACGCCGGTCGGAGATGCACGCCTGAATCTCGGGCGTGATTCGCTCCTCGAGCTCGTCCATCTCGAACGAGTGCGGGTGCCGACGGCGACGACCCGCGGGCGAGTGCGGAGGCTCCACCCCTGCGTCGACGATGAGCGCCACCGCGGCGTCTCCGGTAACCTCGACCGCGGCCTCGACGGGCGCCGACGCGTCGGGGGCTGCGGCAGGGGTGTCGATCTCCGGGGCCGCGGCATCGGCGTGCTCGGGCGCCGCATCGACGGCGAGGGCGACCGCGTCGGCGGCGATCTCGAGCGCGTCGGCGACCGACAGAGCCGCGGCTGCAGTGCCCGCGTCGTGGGGGCACGCGCGGGTCGACGGGCGGCGGGAGGTGCGGGCGCCGCGTGACCGTGACGTTGGTGTCGGTCTCCGGCCGATCGAGCTTGCGGCCGTAGAGCCAGCCCGCCGTGAGCACCCCCGCGGCGACGACGAGGGAGACGCTGAGCACCACCACCACGCGAAAGGTTCGGCTCGCGATCACGGCCGCGGCGGGGGCCACCGGGGGCGCGGGCGGCGGGGCCCACAGCGGGATCGAGGGGCGCAGCACCGGGGCCTCGTGCGAGACCTCGGGCGGCGGCGTGAACACGATGGGCGGCGCCATCGGCGGCGCAACGGACGGGGCCGCCGGCGTGGGGGCGACCGAGGGCACGGCCGGGGGCGGCGCGGCCGAAGGGACCGCCGGGGGCGGCGACACCGACGGCGCCTGTGGCGCGGGCGCGACGGAGGGCTGCGACGGCGGCGCCGCGTGCTGCGCGTCCTCGGCGAGCGGGCGCGGGAGGTCGGAGATGAGTGTCGCCTGGAGCTCCAGTGGGAGCTCGGGCGTGAGTCGGGGAAACGACGGCGGCAGCGGGGGCGGCGGGGCCGACGCGAGGGCCGAGATGGGCGCGACGGCCAGCGGCACCTCGGGGATGAGCGGCAGCGGCGGCTGCGGCGCGATCGACGGGAGAGGCGGCGGATTGTTCGCGGCCGCGTCGGGGCGCACCGAGGGGATCGCGGTGGCGAAGTCGTCGTCGGACACGATGTCGAAGGCGTCGGCGGTGACGACGCCGAAGCCCTCGATGGGGCGCACCGAGGGGCGCTCGCGGGGAGGCTCCGGGGGCGTGAGCGAAGGGGCCGGCGCCTCGATGGAGAGCGGCGCGGGTACGATCGAAATCGACGGCGCCGAGGGCGACGTCGGCGCGAGGCTCGCGGGCGCAAGCGCCACCGGGGCGAGGGCCGTGACGGCGAGGGGAGGCGCGACGATCGAGACGGGCGGCGACGTGATCGGGACGGGGCGCGCGGTGGGGGCCTCGGGGTCGATCTCGGCGGTGAGCGCGGGGCGCTTCGTGGGCGCCTCGGAGGCGTCGTCGAAGGACACATCGAGGGAGGCCTCGATGTCGTCCCAGTTGCTGTCGCTCAGGCGCTCGGCGGGGGGGATGCTGGGCTCGAGGATCACGCGCTCGTGCGAGGGCGTGATCGACAGGCGCGAGTCGCGCGGCGCGGCGGGGCGCGCGGGCGGCAGGGTGCGATCCTCCGACGGGTCGTGGGGCTCGACGGGTTCGGGGAGCATGGGCGCGACCGACGGCGGCGCCGGGAGCATCGACGGCGGCGGCGGCGGCACGCTGCTCACGGGGCGCACCATCTCGGGGCCGACGGGGCGTGGAAAGGGCCGCCCGCCGAAGGGCGTGGTCGCGCGCTGACGGCCCGAGGACGCGTCGACGGGCTCGGTGCCCGGCGGCCGGATGCGGGGGACTTCGACGCGCTGCGTGGTCTCCGAGAGGCGGCGGCCGCGGGCCTTGTCGGCCGGCGCCTCGGCGCCCTCGGCCGGCGACGGCGCAGGCGGGATCGGCGGACCGAAGGGGCCCCCCGCGCGCGCGCCACGGCTCGACGAGCGAGGCCCGCCCAGCCCGAGGAGCGTCGACTTCATCGGGTTGCCGCTCGCGGCGCTGTCGCCGTGGGAGCCGGGCACCACGCCGAGCAATGTGGCCTGCCGCCCGTCGCCCCCGCCCCGGAGCTCTACGGACTCGGGGCGGGCCTTCGCGGTGGCCGCGGGGATGCCCCGGCTCGACGGGTTGGCCGTGAGCACCCGCACGAGCTCGCGCGTGAAGGCCCCCGCGGTGGGGTAGCGGGCCTCGTCGCTCCACGCGCGCTGCAGCACGGCGTCGACCTCGACGGACCCCGAAGCGCGCACCGCGCGAACGCTCGGGCGCGGGCCGCGGAGGATGAGCGCGGCGGACTCTTCGTCGGACCCGCCCTCGTGCGCGGGCCGCCCGGTGATGCACTCGTACGCGAGCGAGGCGAGCACGAACATATCGTCGGCGGGCGTGGCGCGCCCCGCGAGCTCGCCCGGCGAGCGGTACGCCACGGGCGCAATCGAGGCCTCCGCCGGGAGGAGCCCCGCGTCGGTGAGGGCCTGCGCGAGGCCGCACTCGTCGACCCACACCCGCAGCATGCGCTCGCCCACGGCGATGTTCTCGGGCATGAGCGCCCGGTGCACGATGGGCGGCACCGCGGAGTGCAGCGCGTCGAGCACCGCGGCCACCTCGGTGAAGAGCCGGCAGATGTCCGCCGACCGGAGCTGGCCGGACTTCTGCAGCAGCTCGCGCAGCGTGGGGCCGTCGGGGCGCTCGGTGATCACCGCGAGGTCGTCGCCCTCGCGCACGACCGCCATGAGGCCCGACACCGCGCGCTGGCGCAGCATCGCGACGCGCTGAAGCTCGCGGGCCACGGAGGCCTCGGCCTCGTCGCCGGGCGACGGGAGCCGCGCGACGCGCACGGTGAAGCGCGCCGCCGATGCATCGGCGCGCGCGGTGTACACGGCCAGGTGCGCGCCGCGCCGCACGCCGCGCTCGATCACATATCGCCCAGCGATTTGTGATCCAGCCGGGAGATCCAGGTCTTCGACGCTCATCAGGGTTCCGAGGGTAATGCAGCGAGCGGGCGCGTGGCCACATCCGCGCAAGCCGCGAGGTAGCGCGTGAGGAGCGGGAGCATCGCGCGGATCGCGCGGCCGCGATGCGAGCGCTCGTTCTTCACGTCGTGCGGGAGCTCCGCCATCGTGCGCGTGTCGCCCGCGGGGACGAAGAGCGGGTCGTAGCCGAAGCCCCCGCCGCCGCGGGCCTCGCGCGCGATCGAGCCCGCGCAGTCGGCGTGGCGCCACAGCACCCGATCGCCCAGGGGGCCGCGCACATCGGCGAGGGCGACCACGCACCGGAAGCGCGCGCCGCGCAGCGCGTCGGGCACGCCCGCGAGGCGCGCGAGGAGCGTCGCGCGGTTGCGCGCGTTGTCGCCGTGCGCGCCGCCGAAGCGCGCGGAGAAGGCCCCCGGCGCGCCCGAGAGGGCGTCGACGGCGAGGCCCGAGTCGTCGGCGAGGGCGGGGAGCCCCGCGCGCCGCGAGGCCTCGCGCGCCTTGGCGATCGCGTTGGTGACGTAGTCGTCGGCGGGCTCGTCGAGGTCGTCGATGCCAACGTCGGCGAGGCTCAGGAGACGAATGTGCGGGAGCAGCTCGCGGAGCTCGACGAGCTTGCCCTTGTTCGCCGACGCGAGGAGCAGCGTGCGCGCGGTCATGGTTCGTTGTGCGTACCTTCGCGCTCTTCGAGGCCGTGGAGAAGCACCGACTCGACCGTCGACGGAAGCTGCATCGCGCGCACGGCCGTAAGGGAGTCGGGCTGCGGCCCCGGGAGGCACCGGCACGCGCGCATGAAGTGTCTCCCCATGAGGCGCGCGATCGCCAGGAGCTCTCGCTCCGCGGGCGTCCCGGGGCTCGGCCTCCGTCGGAGCCGTCGCGCGGTCACCATGTCGAAGCCCGCGCGCGCCGCGAGGCGCCCCGAGGCGTAGGGGTCGGCCATCGCGAAGCGCCACACGGCGCTGTCCGACGAGAGGATCCGGTCGAGCGCCACGAAGCACGCGCGCGTGTCGGCCGCCGTGCCCATGAGGGCGCGCAGGTCGAAGGGCGCCGAGGGCTCGACGCAGAACGCGCCGTCGTCGCGGCGCATCCCGTGGAGCGCCTCGGTCACGTCTTCGAGGGCCCGCACGTCGTCGGCCACGGGGATGCGCCCTGCGCCCGCCACCCGCGCCCTGCACGCGGCGTAGGCCCGCGTCGCCCCGGGCGCGTCTTCGAACTGCACCGCGTGCAACACCTCGCCGCACGCGTCCCTCGGCTCCGCGGCGGGCGCGGCGTCGACGGCCACGGCGGT
>CAISKJ010000577.1 GCA_903885885.1 uncultured delta proteobacterium | reverse complement strand
GCGCTCAACCTCGGCGCCGCGGTGGGCGATGAGCCCGAGCGCGTGCGGGAGAACCACCGACGACTCGCGGCGCGCGTGGGCTACGACCCGGCGCGGCTGCACCAGACCTCGCAGGTGCACGGGGCCGCCGTGTGGTGCCCCGCGGAGGGCGCCGACCCCGAGGCGTCGCGCATCGTCGAGGCCGACGCGCTCGTGACGCGCAGCGCGGGCGACGCGGTGGCGGTGCGCGTGGCCGACTGCGTCCCGGTGCTGCTGGCGTCGCCCGCGTCGGGCGCCGTCGCGGCGGTGCACGCGGGGTGGCGCGGCGTCGCGCAGAAGATCGTCGCCGAGGCCCTGCGCGCCCTCGGCGAGCCCGCGGCAGCGCTCATCGCGGCCGTGGGGCCCTCCATCGGGCCGTGCTGCTTCGAGGTCGACGACGCCGTGGCCGCGCAGATCGCCGACGCGTCATCGCCCGAGGTGGTCACGAAGATCGAAGGAACGAAGCCCCGGGTGAACCTCTGGCGCGCCGTGGAGCTTCAGCTCCGGTCCGCGGGCGTAGAGTCCGTCGAGGTGCTCGGGCGCTGCACGCGCTGCGAGGGGGCGGAGTTCTACTCGTTTCGGCGCGACGGGCAGCGCAGCGGGCGCATGGTGGGTGTGATCGTGGCGCGTCCGCGATGAGCGTTCGAGTGGTAGGGTGAACACACGAGCGCCCCCATTGCGTCCAAGGAGTGCAGGCGTCGCGATGATCGAACGCTTGTTTCCCCCGCGCGACCGATGATACCAGCAAAGAACTCCATCGCGATGCGTACGTGCCCCACCTGTGCAGCGCGGTACGAAGCCCCTGCGCAGTACTGCCAGGTCGACGGGGCGTCCCTCATGGTCGACGGGCCCACGACGGACCCGTACCTGGGCAAGAAGATCCTCGAGCAGTTCAGGCTCGAGCGCGTGGTGGGCTCCGGCGGCATGGGCGTCGTGTACGAGGGCCTCGACGAGGGCCTCGGGCGCCGCGTGGCGGTGAAGATCCTGCACCGCGACCTGGTCACCAACAAAGACATCGTGCAGCGGTTTCACCGCGAGGCCCAGATCGCGCACCAGCTCGATCACCCGGGCATCGTGCGCGTGGTGCTCTTCGGTCAGCTCGCCGACGGCAACCTGTACCTCGTGCTCGAGTTTCTCGAGGGCCCCACGCTCATGCAGGCGCTCGACGCCGACGGCGCCTTCGCCCCGGCGCGCGCGGTGAAGGTCATGTGCGACGTGGCCGACGCCGTGGGCTACACGCACGCGCGGGGCATCGTGCACCGCGACCTCAAGCCCGAGAACATCATTCTCACGCGCCGCGGCGACGACCCCGAGTTCGCCAAGATTCTCGACTTCGGCATCGCGAAGACGCTCATCGGGTCGGGCTCCTTCGTCACGCAGACGGGCCTCATCTTCGGCACCGCGCGGTACATCTCGCCCGAGGGAGCGTCGGGTGAGCCCGTCGACCAGCGCGGCGACGTGTACTCCCTCGGCGTGATCGCCTACCAGCTTCTCACGGGCCACACGCCCTTCGAGAGCGACGAGCCGATGCAGCTTCTCTTGAAGCACATTCACGAGCCCGCCCCCTCGATGCGCACCTACCGCCCGGGGCTGTCGGTGCCCCTCGCGCTCGAGGCCGTGGTGATGCGCTCGCTCGCGAAGAACCCCGACGCGCGCTTCGACGACGGCAACGCCTTCGCGCGGGCCCTGCGCGAGGCCGCGGGCGCGGGCGGCCTCGAGGTGCGCTCGCTCGTCGCCACCACGTCCATGGGCGCCTTCGCGCCCTCGGCGGTGGCCATCACCGCGCAGGGTCGGGGCCCCGCGCTGCAGCGCGAGACCCTCGACGACGGCGCGCCGGTGGTCGAGAGCCCCCGCGCCGCCCCGGTGCCCGTGACGGCCGTCGAGTCGTCGGGCGTCGCGCGCGTGCGCACCGTGTCGCGCGGCTCGTTGCCGACCTACAACCCGGCCGCGCTCGCCAACGGCGCGGTGGTGACGCGCTCCACGCTGCCGTCGCCCAACCTCCCGGCGCGCATGGAGCTCCCCGTGGTGGCCGCGCCCGCCGACGGGGGCTTGCCCCTCGCCGAAGATGTCTCCGTGGCCTCGGTCGCGACGGCGATTCGCACGCGTCCGACGGCCGAGGAGTTCGTCGACCCCGACGAGTTTCCGGTGATCCCGCGGCGCGGCGGCGCGGGGCGCACCTTCGCCGTGGTGGTGACCTCGGTGGTGCTCACGGTGCTCGTCGCCCTGGGCGCCGCGTGGGGCCTGCGCATGTTTCCGCAGCAGCGCCGCGACGACGAGATCGCGGGCCTCCTGCGCCGCGCCAACGACGCGCTGCTCCTCGGCCGCTACGCCCACGCGCCCGACAACAACGACGTCGAAGACCTCACCGACGCGGTGATCGCCCTCGACCCGCGCAACACGCGCGCCCTCGCGCAGCGCCACTCGGCCGCCGTGCGCCTCAAGGTGAGCTCCGACGCCGAGCGTCAGGCGGGCCACCCCGAGCGCGCCATCACCCTCCTGCAAGACGCCCT
>CAISKJ010000576.1 GCA_903885885.1 uncultured delta proteobacterium | reverse complement strand
GCGACGCCGTGGACCGCCACCGTCGCAGCCCTCGCGCTGCTGTCGCTCACGGCGCACGCGAGCGCGCTCCCCGGACGCCGCGGGCTGCGCGCGCTCGGCGCCCTCGCCGCCGTCGCGACGACCTTCGCCGCGACGCTCCCGCAGCGCGCGAGCGGCGACGCGTATGTGCTCACCGTGGGCGCGGGGCTCACCCTCGCGTGCGCCGCGCTCGCCTCCCTCGCGGGGCTCCCCGCGCGCGACGACGAAGCGCACAAAACACCTATTACAAAGACCATTCGCGACACCTTCGGGAGCACCGCGCGGGCCTCCTTCGCGGCCGTCGCGCTCCTCGTCACCGTGTGGATCTCGTCGTGGACCGACGGCACCCGCCCGCGCGCCGTCGAGGCCTCGGCGGCGCTCGTCGTCGCGGCGCTGGTGGCCTTCGCGGGGCGCGGCTTCCCCGCGCTGCGCGCGTCGCCTGTCGCGCTGTGGGCGTGCGGCGCCTCCGTCGCGCTCGCCGCGGTCGCGAACCGCGTAGGGCGCCCGCTGCCGCCGCGGGTCGTCGGCTGGCGCCTCTCGGCGATCGCCGTCGCGGTGTGGCTCTTCGCGCGCCTCGTGGTCGCCGCGGGGCCGCGCGTCGCGGCATGGCTCGGGCGCCCGCAGCACGGCGCGACGTACCACCGCGTGCCCCACGCAGGCGTCCTCGCGCTCGCGATGGTGCTCGTCGTCGATGCGGCCCTCGTGGGCTCCGCCTCCATCGACCGCGCGCTCCTCGTCACGCCGCCAACGATGCTCCTCGGGAGCGCCGTCGCCCTCGCCCTCCTCGGCCGCTCGTCGCGCAACGCACCGTGGACCGTCGCCGCCTACGGCCTCGCCCTCGCGGGCCTCGCGCTCGCGGGCGCGCAGTCGTCGCTCCTCGGCGTCACGGCCGTGCAGGTGTCCGGAACCGTCGGTGCCCACTGGGTCCCCACGGGCTCCCTCGCCGCGGGCGACGGCTCGCTGTGGAACGTCCCCCGCGCGCTCCTCGGCCCCTCGCAGACGCTCGACGGCGCGCGCGCCGACGCGCTCGTCGCGCTCGCCTGCGGAGCGCTGTTCTGCGCGCTGCAGGTGGCATTGCTGCGCCGCAACAAATCCGCGCGATCCGCGTTCGCGCGCGCGCTCCTCGACCGCGACGACCGGAGCGACGAGAGCGTCGCGGAGATCCCCTCGCTGTGGTCGACCGTCGCCGTCGCGGCGCTGACAGCCTCCGTGGCCTTTCGCGCCGACCTCGTCACGGGCTCGCTCGTCGCCGCCGCCGGAGCGCTGCTGCTCGCGGGCCGCGCGCGCTACACGGGCGCCCTCGCAACGGCCGCGGGCGCCGTCGCGATCGTGCACGCGCTCGCCGCGCACGAGCCCGCGGTGCCCGCGTGGACGGGCGTCGCCACGATGCTCCTCGCCCTCGCCCCGCTGCACCTGGGCCCCGCGATCGCGCGGCGCCACCGCGTCGCACCCGCGCGGGTCTTCGCGCGCACGCATCCTCTGGCCCTCGCGCTCGCGCTCATCGCGCTGCTCGACGCCCTCGCGACGGCGCAGCCCTTCACCCGCGGCTGGCTCGCCGGCGACCTCGCGTGGGGCGCGCTCCTCGGCCTCG
>CAISKJ010000575.1 GCA_903885885.1 uncultured delta proteobacterium | reverse complement strand
CGGTAGGACCGCGCGAGCGCTGTACACGCGCACACGCGTCGCACTACGGTCGCGCATGAGCGGAGCGTTGGTGCGCGGGGCGTTCCTGAGCCTCTTGCGGTTGTTCTACCCGCAGGTGGCCGTGCGCGGCGCGCTGCCCGACGGGGGCACGGGCTGCATCCTCGTGGCCAACCACCCCAACGGCCTCCTCGACCCGCTCGTGGTGCGCGTCGCCGTGGGACGCCCCGTGGCCTTCCTCGCGAAGAGCACGCTCTTCACCATCCCCGTGCTGCGCGGATGGCTCGCGGCCTTCGACGGCATCCCCGTGTACCGCGCGAAGGAGGGCGACACGGCCCAGAACGAGCGCACCTTCGCCCTCGCCCGCGCGCGCCTCGACGCGGGCGCGTGGGTCGCCCTCTTCCCCGAAGGCATCAGCCACGACGCGCCGCGCCTCGCGCCGCTCAAGACGGGCGTGGCGCGCATCGCGCTGGGCTGCGAAGGCCCCGTGCGCATCGTGCCCGTTGGCATCGTGTACGAGGCCAAAGAGACCTTTCGCTCCCGCGCGTCGGCCACCCTCGGCGCCCCCATCGACGTGGCGCCCTTCCGCGCGCAGGCTTCGAGCGACGAGCGCGCCGCGGTGCAGGCGCTCACCGAGCGCGTGGCCGACGGCCTCCGCGCCGTGATGCTCGAGGCCGACGACTCCGAGCTCTGGCGCGGCTTCGTCACCGTGGCCTCGTGGCTCGTCGACGACGCCGACGTGGGCGCCCGCGACGCCCGCGCCCGCGAGCTCGCCCACGCGTGGAGGTCGCTCAGCGCCCGCGACCCCGCCGAGGCGCACGCCATCGCCGACGAGGCCCGCGCCTTCGCGCGCTCGCTCGAACAGCTCGGCGTGCGCGACCCGCTGGGGCTCGCGCAGGGCCGCGTCGTCGACCCGCTCCGCGGCGCCGGGCGCCTCCTCCCGCTCGTGCCCCTCGCGCCCCTCGCGCTGCTGGGAGCCCTCCTCGGGTGGGCGCCCTATCGCATCATTCGCCCTCTTGCGGAGCGCCTCGCGAAGGGAGAAATCGACGTGGTGGGCACCTACAAGCTCCTGCTCGGCGTGGCGGTGCTGCCCGCGTGGTGGCTCGCGCAATCGATCCTCATCGCGTGGCTCGTCGCGTGGCCCGCCGGCCTCGCCGCGCTCGCCCTCGCGCCCCTCACGGGCTACGTCGCCCTCCGCTGGGACGAGCGTCTCACCGCCCGCAGAGACCTCCTCCGCACCGGCTGGCTCGCCGCCACGCAGGCCGACGTGGCCCGCGCCCTCAGCGCCCGTCGCGCGGCCCTCGCCGATCGCATCGCGCGCGCCACCCTCACCGCGAGCACGCCATGAGCACCGCGAGCGACACAGCGCGCGCCCCCGTCGCCGGCGCCACCTTCGCGGTCATCGTCCTCACGGCGATGAACCTCCTCAACTACATCGACCGCTGGGTCCCCTCCGCGGTGAAGGATCTCATCAAGGCCGACCTGCACCTCGACGACCGGCAGACCGCGCTGCCCCTCTCGGCCTTCCTCGTGGTGTACATGCTCGCGAGCCCGGTGTTCGGATCCCTCGCCGGGCGCATGTCGCGCAAGCACCTCGTGGCCCTCGGCGTAGCGCTGTGGTCGCTCGCCACCGCGGCCGCCGCCCTCGCGGGGAGCTTCACCACCTTTCTCCTCGCGCGCGCCGCCGTGGGCATCGGCGAGGCCGCCTACGCCACCATCGCGCCGTCGATCCTCGCCGACTTCTTTCCGCCGTCGAGGCGCAACCGCGTGCTCACGCTCTTCTACGTCGCCACGCCCGTGGGGTCGGCCCTCGGCTTCGTGCTCGGCGGCGCGCTCGGGCAGCACTACGGGTGGCGCGCGGCCTTCCTCGCGTGCGGCCTCCCGGGGCTCCTCGTGGCGCTCCTCGCGCTCGCGATGCGCGAGCCCCCGCGCGGCCACTTCGACGCGCCCGACGCGGCCGTCGCCTCGCCCACGTGGCCCTCGGCGCTGCGCTCACTCGCGAAGAACCCGCGCTACCTCATCGCCGTCGCGGGCTACACCCTCGTCACCTTCGCGACGGGCGGCGTGGCCGACTGGTTCGCCACCTTTCTCGCCCGCGAGCGGCACCTCGCGCTCGCCCACGCCGACGGGCTCGTGGGAACAGCCACCGTCGTCGGCGGCCTCGGCGGAACGATCGTCGGCGGCCTCCTCGCCGACCGCGCGCGGCGCCACACGAAGCAGGCCTACCTCGCCACGAGCGGCCTCGCGATGATCCCCGCGGTGGCGCTCCTCGTCGTCGCGATCTACGTGGCGCGCTCGCCGTCGGCCATCTTCGCGAGCCTCGTGGCCGCGCAGATCTTCCTCTGGATGTACAACGGCCCCATCAACGCGCTCATCGTCAACTCGGTCGACGCCGGGCTCCGCGCGCGCGCCTTCGGCCTGTCGATCCTGTGCATCCACGTGCTCGGCGACGCGCTGAGCCCGCCCCTCATCGGCGCCCTCTCCGACGCGCGCGGCGGCAACCTGTCGGCGCCCTTCGCCATCGTGCCGGTGACGCTCGCCCTCGGCGCGATCGTGTGGCTCATCGGGTGGCGCAGGCTCGCCGCCGACCCCCGCGACGACCTGTAACCGCTACGGCGTAACGGGCAGCCGCACGACGCCGGGCACCGGCATCCCGCCGGGCCGCGTGGCGTCGGCGTTGGCCGAGTTGGCGATCCACGCCACGTTGAGGTCGCGGTCGAAGGCGAGGCCCGCGGGCGAGCGCAAGAGCCCCAGCGGCGTGTCGAGCGCCGTGAGCGCGCCGTCGGGCGCCACGCGCGTCACCTTGTTCACCAGCCCCGCGGCCACGAGGAGCGAGCCCCCCGGGCCCATCGCGAGGCCCCACGCGCCCGCGAGGCGCGGGCAGTCGCGCGTCGAGACCACCACCGCGCCGGCGCTCCCATCGGCCGCGATGGCGATGCGCACCAGCGACGACTGGTCGGAGTTGGTCACGTACACGAGGCCCCGCGCGCCATCGACCACGATGCCGTTGGCGCCCGTGCGCGACATGTTGGTCGGGCCGCACACCACCGCGCCGCCCGCGAGCGAGGCGTCGTTGCTCCACCGCGTGAGGGCCGTCGCGCCCATGGGGAGCGTCCACACGGCGCCGGGGTCGCTGTCGGTGACCCACACGGTGCCGATCGCGTCGACGGTGAGGCCGCCCGGCGTCACGAGGCCGTCGTTGTGGGCCACGAGCGTCGCCACGCCGCCGCCCGCGTCGACGCGCCACACGCCCGTCTGCGCGGCCGTGGGGTGCACCACCGAGAGGAGCAGGCGACCGGTGGCGTCGAAGGCGAGGCCGCGCACCGTGCTGCCCGACGGGGCCTCGGCGTAGGCGCGGTAGCTGCCGTCGGCCGACACCTCGATCACGCGGCCCAGCGAGCGCAGGGCCACGTAGCCTTTGCCCCCGCGCGTCGCCGTCGCGTCGGGAAACTCCGACCGCATCGCGTCGAGCGTGAGCACCTCGAGGCGCGGCGCGGCGGGCACGTCGGACACATCCGTCGCCCCGTCGCTGGGAGCCTTCGCGTCGGAGGCGTCGGCGGCCGCGTCGCGCGTGTCGATGAGCGCCGGCGGCGCGTCGTCGCAGCCCGCCGCGAGCGCGAGAATCAACCCAGCACACACCCGCAACGATCGCCTGCCTCGCATCGCGGCGGTGGTACCACGGTTGCGCCCCGCGAGAAACGCCCGGCGCGCCCGCGGTGATTGTTGTGCGCGAGGCGTCGATGCACTGTCGACGGCGACGGGCGAATGCACATAGGATCGCGGCCCTCTACGCCGGAGGGCTACGACGATGCAGCGCGAGGTCGAGATCATCCTCATGAGGCAGCTTGCGAGCTACCTCGCGATGCCCATTTTTATCGTAGATCCGGAGGGCAACCTGCTCTTCTACAACGAGCCCGCCGAGGCCCTCCTCGGGTGTCGCTTCGAAGAGACCGGGGAGCTCCCGGCGGCCCACTGGGCCAACCTCTTCACGCCCACCGACTCCGAGGGCGCGCCCCTCGCCCCCGACGACCTGCCCCTCGTGGTGGCCCTGCGCACGCGGCACCCGGCGCACCGCGATTTCTGGATCGTGGGCCTCGACGGCAAGCGCCGGCACCTCAAGCTCACGGCCTTTCCGCTCGTGGGTCAGGCGGGGCGCTTCCTCGGCGCGGTGTCGTTCTTCTGGGAGGGCGACACCCGATGAGGGTCAAGCTCTGGGGCACGCGCGGCTCGCTCCCCACCCCGGGGCCCGACACCTCGCGCTTCGGCGGCAACACCTCGTGCGTCGAGGTGCGCGCCGACGACAACAGCGTGCTCGTGCTCGACGCGGGTACGGGCATCCGCAACCTCGGCCGCACGATCCCCGGCACCACGTCGCGCGTCGACGTGCTCATCTCGCACCTTCACATGGATCACATCCAGGGCATGGGCTTCTTCGCGCCCTTCTATGTGCCCGGCCTCGAGGTGCACATCTGGGGTCCCGCCTCGCCCCTCGAGACGCTCCGCGCGCGCCTCGGGCGCTACATGTCCCCGCCCCTCTTCCCCGTGCGCCTGCGCGACCTCCCGTGCAACCTCACGGTGCACGAGGTCCCGAGCGGCTCCATGCGCATCGGGCCCTTTGAGGTCGAGACCACGCTGGTGTGTCACCCGGGGCCCACCGTGGGGTATCGCATCACCGAGGGCAACCGCAGCCTCGCCTACCTGCCCGACCACGAGCCCGCCCTCGGCGTGCGCGGCCCCCTCCTCGGCAACGGGTGGACCTCCGGGCAGACCCTCGCCACCGACGTCGACCTCCTCATTCACGACGCGCAGTACACCGACGCCCAGTACGACGACCGCGTCGGCTGGGGGCACACCACCTTCTCGCGCGCCGTCGAGTTCGCCGAGCTCGCCCGCGCGCGGCGCCTCGTGCTCTTTCACCACGACCCCGACCACGACGACGCCACCCTCGCGAGCCTCGTCTCCACCCTGGTCAAGAACGAGCGGCCCGCCATGCCCGTCACCGCGGGCTTCGAAGGCGAAGTCTTCGACCTCTAGAAAGCCCTCACCCCCGATGCTGCGCCGCGCCTCGCTCGCCGCCCTCTTCGCGTGCGCGTGCTCCTCGCGCAGCACCCCCGCCGCCGCCGCGCCCACCCCCGACGCCGCCCGCGCCGTCACCGCCGACGTCACCCCTGACACGGCCCTCGACGTCGCCGTCGACGTCGCCGACGCGGGTCCGCCGCCGCCGCCGGGCTCCACCGCGGCGCTCCTCGACGAGGCCTGCGCGGGCCGCGCGCGCAGCGGTCCCACGACCTCGTTCGCGTACTCCACCGCGCCCGCGATGATCGTCGGCGCCGTGCGCGACATGGAGCCCGGCGACACCGAGGCCGTGCACCTCGTGGTCGAGCGCCCCACGCGCGTCGAGCGCCTCTGGATGATGTTTCGCGGCATGGCGGGCGGCCGCGTGCGCGTGCGCATCACCGACGACTACGGCCGCGCGCAGCCCGACCTCGCGCGCGACCTCATCGCGCCCATCGAGGTCGACTACGCGAGCGAGGCGCCCGTCGAGCTCGCGCTCCCCGTTGCCCTCGACCTCCACCCCGCGCGCCACGCGTGGGTCGTGATCGAGCACGTCACCGAGCCCATGGGCCTCGCCTTCGCGGCCACGCGCGGCGGCAGCTACCACTCGTACGTGCACAGCCAGGCCCTCATCGACCGGCTCACGGCGATGGGCGGCGACGCCGCCACCTTCCGCTGGATCCAGCTCTCGGGCGCGATGGGCGTCACCTACGAGTACGCCCTCGAGGCGCGCGGCCAGAGCATCTGCGAGCGCGTGGGATCGCCCTGGTTCACCGACGCCACGCGCGCGTCGGGGCTCACGGGCACCACCCACCAGACGAGCCTCGTCGACGTCGACCGCGACGGCTACGACGACCTCGTGGGCACGCGCACCAGCACCGCGGCCATGGTGTCCACCGACGCGCTCCAGGTGTGGCGCAGCCGACGCGACGGCACCTTCGAAGACATCACCGCGCGCACGGGCCTCGACGCCGCCGTCGGGCGCATGGCGCTGTGGGGCGACTTCGACTCCGACGGCGACGCCGACGTGTACGCGGGCGTCTACCGCGACGGCCGCGGGCCCTTCGACCCGGCCTCGCAGTCGCGCGTGTGGATGCAGGGCCCCGACGGTCGCTTCACGCAACGCGCCGACGACATGGAGCCCGCGGGCCCCACCGCGGCGGGCTCCGTCGGCGACTGCGACAACGACGGCACCGTCGACCTCGTGGTGGGCCACTGGCTCCGCGAGTACCCGCGCAACCCGGGGCCCGACTTCGTGTTCCGCGGCCTCGGAATGGGCCGCTTCGAAAACTTCTCGGTCATGGCGGGGCTCCCCCCGCGCGGCGACAACAAGCCCACCTACGGCATCTCGCTCGCCGACTGGGACAACGACGGCGATCAAGACATCTTCGTCGCCAACTACGGCGGCAACACCAACGACGCGTGGCGCAACGACGGCCGCTGTCACCTCACCAACGTGGCCGCCATGATCGGCAGCGCGGGCGATGACAAGGGCTCCCCGGGCACGTCGTTCGGCCTCGCCTTCGGCGACTACGACAACGACGGCGACCTCGACGCGTACGAGACCAACATCGCCCATCCCCGCTACGACGAGATCGGCGTGCTCACCGACCACTCGCGCCTGCTGCGCAACACGGGCGCGCCCGACTACCGCTTCGAGTCCGTGGGGCCCGAGGCCGGCGTGCTGTTCACCGAAGGCGAAATCTCGAGCGCCTGGGGCGACTACGACAACGACGGCGACCTCGACCTCTATGTCGCCATCACGTACCCCTTCGAGTATTCGCGGCTCTACCGGCAAGACGCGGGGCACCGCTTCAGCGACGTGACGTACCTCGCGGGCGTCTCCACCGAGTCCAACGGGCGCGCGCTCTGGCACGACGTCGACCGCGACGGCAACCTCGACCTCATCACCGGCCCGAGCGGCAGCTGGACGCTCTTTCGCAACACGCTCCGCAACGGCAACCACTGGCTCGCGCTGCGCGTCGAGCAGCCCGCGGGCAACACCGCCGCCCTCGGCGCGCGCATCACGGTGCGCGACGCGACGGGCGTCACGCGCATCCGCGAGGTCGACGGCGGCGGCGCCACGTGGGGAACGCAGGGCTCCCTCACGCAGCACGTCGGCCTCGGAGCGGCGAGCGGGCCCGCGCACGTGAGCGTGCGATGGCCCGACGGCATGGTGACAGAGTATGACAACGTCACCGTCGACCGCGCGTGGCGCATCACGCGGGGCTCGATGCCCGCTGCGCTCTAGCGTTCGGGGGTCATGGGGCCGAGGCCGCCGTAGCGGGCGCGCTGCGCCGCGGTGAGCGTGCGGGCGCGGGCGATGTCGCGGAGCACCGTGGCGCCCTCGGTGGCCGTGCGCGGATAGCCCGGCATGGTGCGGTCGACGCGGTAGAGGCCGAAGCGGGGCTCGTAGCCCTCGGCCCACTCGAAGTTGTCCATGAGCGACCAGTGGTAGTAGCCGCGCACGTCGACGCCGTCGCGGCGCGCGCGCTCGATCTGCTCGAGCGTTCGCACCACGTTCTCGGCGCGGCGCGCGCCCACCTCGGTGGCGATGCCCGCCTCGGTGACCGTGAGCGGAACGCTCGCGTAGCGGCGCCCCATGTCGCGCAAGATGTTGTAGATCCCCGGCTCCCAGAACTCGTACCCCATGATGGGCACGCGGTGCGTGGGGTCCGGCGCGGGGAGGCACGCGCCCAGGTCGAGGTTGGGCAGGCACACGTTGGCCCGCACGCGCGGCAGAATCTCCGGCGTGCCCGAAACCCCCGAGCGGAAGTAGTACTGCAGTCCCAGCCAGTCGAGGTGGTTGGCCCACTCGGGGTGCGTCTCGGCGCCGGTGCCGTCGAGGCTGCCGTCGAAGCGCCCCGCGGTGACGGCGTCGGTGAAGAGGTAGTGATACACGGCGCGCACGCGGTCGCGCGCGGCCACGTCGTCGGGGTCGGCGCTGAGGGCGCGGTTGCGCGTGGGCACCCACTCGGCCACCGAGAGCGTGAAGCCCACCTCGGCGGGGTTGCCGTCGCCGTCGGCGTCGACCGTGTCGTTGGCCTTGATGGCCTCGTACATCGCCACGTGGGCGCGCGCATAGTTGCGCACCGCGGCCACGAAGCGGTCGGTCTGCGTGAAGAGCAGGTTGCGCCCCGGGGGAAAGGTCTCCTGGCCGTACGAGGCGAGCAGATAGTTGATGGGCTCGTTCACCGTGGCCCACTCGTCGACGCGGTCGCCGAAGGTGCGCGCGAGGAGCGCCGCGTGCTCGCGCATCTCCTCGATGATGAGCTCGGCGCCCGCGGCGTTGTCCCAGCCGCAGAGGTCGGTGTCGGTGGGCATCGCGCAGGGCGTGCGGCGGCGCACATCGTCGACCCACAGCGGGCTCGCGAAGTGGTGCACCGTCACCGACGGGCGCATGCCCCGCATGCGAACGGCGTCGAGCACGCGGCCGTAGTGGGCGAGCGCGGCCATGTCGACCTGGTCGCGGCGCGGCTCGATGCGCGACCACTCCATGCTGAAGCGGTACGAGTCGACGCCGAGGTCGGCCGCGAGGCCCACGTCGTCGAGGGCGCGCGTGTAGCCCTGCACCGCGTCGCCGAGGGGCGCGCGGCCGCGGCCGAGGCCGCCCATCGCGACGGGCAGCGACCACACGTACCAGTCGTTCTGCGTGAGGCCGTCTTCGATCTGCGCGGCGGCCGTGGCCACGCCGAAGTTGAAGCGCCCGCGGCCCATCGCGCCCGCGCGCGGACCGGCCATCGGGTACGTCACCGCGCCGGGCGCGAGGAGGTCGGCCGGGTCGAAGGTGGCCGCGTCGACGGGCGGCACATCGACCTTGGCCGCGTCGGCGGGCGACGCGTCCGCGGGGGGCGCGTCGGTGCGGGGCGCGTCCGCCGAGGCGTCGGCGGGCGCGGGCGCGGCGTCGTCACAGCCGACGACCGCGAGGGCAAACAGCGAAGAGAGCACGAGGGTTCGCACGATGATGGGCCTCTGTGCCGCGCACCATGCCAGATGAGAGAGAGCAGTGGAATCACCTCGGTGCGGGTGTAGAGTCGCACCGTGCGTATCCTCGTGGTCGAAGACGACTCCAAGGTCGCGAGCTTCGTGGCCCGCGCCCTCGAAGAAGAGGGCCATCAAGCCGACGTGGCGAGCGACGGGGTCGAGGGCGAGAAGCAGGCGCGCCTCGCGCGCTACGACGTCATCGTGCTCGACTGGATGCTCCCGGGCATGGACGGCCTGTCGGTGTGCCGCTCGCTGCGCCGCGCGGGCGTGCGCACCCCGGTGATGATGCTCACCGCGCGCGACGAGGTGGGCGAGCGCGTGCTCGGCCTCGACGCGGGCGCCGACGACTACGTGGTCAAGCCCTTCGCCCTCGAAGAGTTCCTGGCGCGCGTGCGGGCCCTCGGGCGCCGCGTCGCCGACGGCACCGGCACCCTCGTCGTCGAGGGCCTCTCGCTCGACCTCACGCGCCGCAGCGTCACCGTCGACGGCGCGGCCCCCGTCGAGCTCACGGGCCGCGAGTTCGGCCTCCTCGAGTACCTCGTGCGCAACGCCGGCCGCGTGGTGCCGCGCACCGAGCTCCTCGCGCGCGTGTGGGGCACCGCGTTCGACCCGGGCACCAACGTCATCGACGTGTACGTGCGCCACCTGCGCGAGAAGCTCGGCCCCCACGGGCCGCGCATCACCACGGCGCGCGGCGTCGGCTACGCCTTCGACGGCTGATGCCCGCGACGCAGGGCACCCTCCGCGCGCGCCTCACGCGGGTGCTTGCAGGCACGCTCGGCGCCACGGTGCTCATCGCCGGCGGCGCCCTCCTCGCGGCCCAGTCGCACACCCTCGAGCGCCAGCTCGACGCCTCGCTCCGCGCCCACGCGCGCTCCGAGATCGAGACCGCCATCGACCGCTCCGATCACCGCGCGCACCTCCACGACGACGCCGTCGACGTGTCGCACTCCGCGGGCCGCACCCTCGCGCTCACCAAGTACGCCGCCCTCTACGCCCGCGACGGCGCCGTGCTCGCCACCACCCGCTCGCTCCGTGGCCACGCGCCCCCGTGGCGCCGCGCCTGGCTCGACGCCGCCTTCGACGTCACCGTGCGCGGCGTCGCCCTGCGCGCCGTGGTGCTCCCCATGGGCACCGAGACCGACGCGCGCGCCCTGCTCCTCGCGGTGCCCCGCGACGCCCTCAACGCCGCCCTGCGCGCCCAGGCCCTCCTCGCGCTGGGCCTCCTCGCGCTCGCGCTCGCCATCGCCACCGCCCTCGCCGCGCAGCTCGCGCGCTGGCTCACGCGCGACCTCGACGCCATCGCGCGCACCGCCCGCGAGGTGTCCCAGGGCGACCTCGACGCCCGCGTCGGCAAGGTGGGCGGCGTGGCCGAGGTGCGCTCCCTCGCCGTCGACCTCGACGCGATGATCGCCCGCCTCGCGGGCCTCGTCGCCACGCAGCGCCGCTTCGTCTCCGACGCCGCCCACGAGCTGCGCGCGCCCCTCACGTCGCTGCGCGGCGAGCTCGAGCTCGCCCTGCGCCGACCGCGCACCGCCGACGAGTACCGCGCCGCGCTCGCCCGCGCCCACGACGACGTGCTCGCCCTCGGCGCCCTCGCCGACGACCTCCTCGCCCTCGCCCGCGCGCGCACCAACGCCGACGACGGCAGCGCCTCCGTCGCCGAGGCCGCCGCGCGCGTCGCCGCGATGCTCCGCGCCCGCGCCGACGAGCGGCGCGTCGCCCTCGCCCTCGAAGTCCCCGACGCCCTCTGCGTGCGGTGCGCGCCGCGCGACCTCGAGCGCGCGCTGCGCAACCTCGTCGAGAACGCCCTGCGCCACGCGCCCGCCGACACCGCCGTCACCGTGCGCGCCGAGGCCCACGGCGAGAGCGTCACGGTGAGCGTGCGCGACCGCGGCGAGGGCGTCGCCCTCGAGCAGGCCGAGCGCATCTTCGAGCCCTTCGTGCGCCTCGACCCCGCGCGCAACCGCGACGCGGGCGGCACCGGCCTCGGCCTCGCCATCGTGCGCGAGCTCTGCCGGGCCCACGGCGGCGACGCCTCCCTCGACGTGCACCACGAGGGGCCCGGCGCGCGCTTCGTCATCACCCTCCGAAGCGCGTAACCGACCTATTTTCAGGCGTGTACGCGGCGCGCGGCGGTCACGAGGTCGTCGGCCTCGAGGTCGACGCCCAGAAAGGCCAGGCCCACCCCCTGGACCATCCCCTCGGGAGACTTCACCCGCACCGCGTGGCGCACCTCGCAGCGCGAGGTCATCTCCCACGAGCCGTCGGGCACCGAGAAGGTCACCCGCACCACCACGCCCTGCGGGTACGGGTCGGGCGTCTCGACGAAGAGACCGCCGGGCGAGATGTCCCTCCCGACGCACCTCCGAATGCCAAAGGGGCCGTCGATGAGAACGGAAAAGGCAAGCCGGAGCCGCGGACCACTGCGTCGCTCGGTCTTCACGAAACGCAGCGTAGTCCGGGGTACGGGTCGAGGAGCAACTTCCGGGCGCTCGCACCGCTTGTCCTGCTTGACCGCGCGATGCGTGGACACGTACGTTGCGGGCATCGAAGCGTGGTCGACGGCCGTTCGGGGCCGACGCACCCACCACCCGCGAAGGGGCCGCTGCGCCTCCCAGCGTGAACCGTCACGAGGAAGAGGATGAAGCTCGTCGTCGCAGGGTTGTCGGACGTCGGTCGTGAGCGAGACCACAACGAGGACTCGTACGCGGTCGAGGAAGAGTTCGGACTCTTCATCGTCTGCGACGGGATGGGTGGGCACCAGGCCGGCGAGGTCGCCAGCGCGCTCGCCATCACCACCGTGGTCGAGCACGTGCGCACGCACTCCGGGGGCGACCGCCTCGCGGTGCTCGCCGACGCGTCGCGCATGGCCAACGCGCGGGTCATCGAAGAGGGCGCGCGCAACCGCCGCCGCAAGGGCATGGGCAGCACGCTCGTCGCCATCATCCGCGACGGCGACGACATGGGCATCGCCCACGTGGGCGACTCGCGCTGCTATCGCCTCCGCGACGGCAAGCTCGAGCGCATGACGCGCGACCACTCGCTCATCGAAGAGCTCGCGGGCGACGACCCCATCGCGCACGCGGCCCTCGGCGGGTACTCCAACGTCATCACGCGCGCCGTGGGCACCGCCCCCGACACCGAGCCCGACGTCCGCCGCGAGAAGCTCCGCGAGGGCGACCTCTTCCTCCTCTGCTCCGACGGCCTCTCGGGCGTGGTCAAAGACCCCGAGATCCAGAAGATCATCGCGCGCCCCGGCGACCTCGCCGAGCGCTGCCGCGAGCTCATTCAAGCCGCCAACGAGGGCGGCGGCCCCGACAACATCTCCACCATCCTGGTCCGCGTCGAAGCCTGAGCTTCGAGCCCATCCCGTGGCACTCGCGACGCTCCTCCGCCGCCCCTCGACGGTCGCGCTCGCGGCCCTCGGGCTGAGCCTCCTGTCGGCCTACAGCCTCGGCGTCGTCGACGCCGGCTACGCCCTCACCGCCCCGCACCTCGCCGAGGCCTTCTCCCGCGGCTCCTTCCTGGGCGTCCCCGCCCTGTGGTTCGTCGCGCGCATGGTGGGCTTCGCGGTCTTCTCGAGCGCCCTCGCGCTCATCGCCGTCGGCGGCGACGCGCAATCCCTCGGCGCCGCCTCGGCCACGCCGTGGCGCCGCCTGGTCGCCTCGCAAACCCCGCTCCTCCTCTCGCCCTGGGCCCTCACGCAAGACGACGTGCTCCGTCGCCCGGCCTTCGTGGCCTTCTTCGTAGGCCTCGCCGTCGCCCTCACCCTCCGCATGCGCGCGGCGCCCGCCGTCGAGCCCGCCGCGCCCGAGGGCCGCAGGGGCCTCGCCGAGCACTGGCCCATCGCCGCGGTCATCGCGCTCCACGCGCTCTTCTTCGCGACCGCCACCCTCGAGCGCGACCACGCCCTCTGGTCGGCCACCGTCGACCTCGGCATCTTCAAAGAGGCCCTCTGGCACACGCTCCACGGGCGCGTGATGTTCTCGCCCGCGGTGGGATACAGCTTCCTCGGCGAGCACTTCTCGCCCGTGCTGTTCCTCCTCGTGCCCCTCTACGCGCTGTGGCCCTCGAGCGCGTGCCTCCTCTCGGTGCAGACGCTCGCCATCAGCGCGTCGGCGTGGCCCCTCTACCGCCTCGGGCGCGAGGTCGGCCTCACGCGCAGCCTCGCCACGGCCCTCGCCGCCGCGATGATCTTCTCGCCGCCGATGCAGACGGCCCTCTTCTACGACTTCCACATGGACCTGCTCGCGGTCCCCGCCCTCTCGGCGCTGATCCTCGCGCTGCACCGCCGCCGGTGGCTCCACAGCTACCTCGCGCTCGCGCTGCTGGTCTCGGTCAAAGAAGACATGTTCATCCCCGCGGCGGGCGCCATCCTCGCGCGCGTCTTCTCGGGCGACCGCGACGACGCGCGGCGCTCCGTGCCCGCGGGCCTCGTCGCCACGGCGTACTGCTTCCTCTCGATGTTCGTGTTCATCCGCGCCTTCGGCCCCCCGCCCGGCGTGCCCGTGTACATGGGCGGCGGCGGCGGCGCGGGGCCCCGCGGCACCTACAAGTTCCTCCGCAATTTCAGGCACCTGGTGGGCTGGGGCGGCCCCCTGCGCATGCTCTTCGGCCAGCCCGTGCGCTTCGTGCTCTACGCCTTCACCGAGACGCGCCTCACGACGCTCCTCAACTTCATGATGCCCCTGGG
>CAISKJ010000574.1 GCA_903885885.1 uncultured delta proteobacterium | reverse complement strand
GGGGGGGCTATCGGGCCTTGACGATGGGGGCGATTGGAGGCCCTATCCGCCGAAGACCTCTCCACGGAGCGCCTCGCCGACGCGGCGCGCCTCGCCCTGGTCGACGACCGGCAAGACCCCGTGTTCATCACCGACGCGCTGCGCGCGGCGATCGTCGCGAGGCTCCCGCCCGCGGCTCCGCGCAAGGGTAAGGCCGTGGTGTTCTCCCGCGACGACTTCGACAAGCGGTACCCGCCGCGCGCCGCGGCCCCCTTCGACGCGGCGGCGCTCATCGCAGCCGCGAAGCCCATCGCGGGCCCCATCGCGTGGACGCGCAAGACCCGCAAGAACCTCCACGGCTTCACCGCGACGACGAGCTTCGATCCGCCCGACGCGCGCGCGATCCCGACGGCGGCCGAGGCGTGGGCGGCGGTCCGCGAACTCTCGACGCGCGCGATCACGCTCGCCCCCGCGGCGTCGCTGGCGCCGACGGTGAGCCGCGTCGCGGCGGAGCTCGCGGCCGCGACGGCGCCCGCGGTCGACGTCGCGCTCGAGCTGTATCGCGCGGCGCTGGTGCTCGGACACCGCAACGACCGCGACTGGTGCGAGTGGGACGACTGGGCCCCGGAGCGCGCGATGGTGCGCTTCTGGGCCGTCGTGGGCGGCGTGGAGAAGACGCTCGCCGTGCTCCTCGCGCGCGGCGCCTTCTGGGTCGAAGCGACGGGCACGGTGACCGTTCGCGGCGGCGTGACCACGAGCACCTCGACGCTGAGCCTGCTCGACGCGCCGGGCGCGTGGTCGGGCGCGCAGCCCTACGATTTTCGCTCCGGCGGCGAGATGCAACAGCAGGCGGTGTGGTCGGCCCTGCGCTGCCACGTCGACGCGCTCGACGAGGTCGCGTTCGCCGAGGCCACGCGCGCGGCCCACGCGGCGCGTGCGAGCCTCCCGACGGGCGACGTCGCCGGGCGCGCGGCGGTGGCCTTCGCGTTTCGCCGCGACCCCTCGCACGCGCTCGACGAGCTCGCGCGCTTCCACACCAGCGGGCCGCGCGACCATCTGGCGGCGCAGTGGCTCCTGCTCGCGGCGCCCACGGTCGCCGCCGCGGCCCCGGCGCTCGAGCGCTGCGTGGGGTCGTTTACGAACCTCCACGACCTCGCGTTCGACCTCGTCGAGTGCTTCGGCGGCGGGGCGGCGCCGCTGCTCCAGCGCTCCGTTCACCTCTCGGAAGACGCCCGCGAGGCGGGGCGACGGCGAAAGCAGCTCCTCGCCGCGCTCAAGCTCGTCGCGCCGTAGCGCGAAGGCCCACGGCCCCTCTTCGGGGGCGCGCGGCCGTGGTAGAACGCGCGCATGGCGTCTGCACCCGCGAAGCGCGTCGAGATTCGCTTCGATGTGCCCGTCGCGAGCGATCGCTGGGCCCTCTCCGACGACGAGCCTCGTATGCCCGAAAACCCCTTGCAGGTGGCCATCTGCGACCTGCTCAAGCTCATTTTGTCGGCGTGGTGCGCGCGGCGCGGCGCCGACGCGCTGGTGAGCGGCAACGTGGCCGTGCGGTGGGACGCGTCGCACCCCAAGGCGGGCGTCGACCCCGACGTGTACCTCGTCGAGCCCGCGCCGCCGCTGGGGCTGCGCGACAAGAGCCTGCGCACGTGGGTCGAGGGGCACCGCGCGCCGCGCGTTGCGATCGAGGTCGTGAGCGACGCGACGGCCGACGACGACTACCACGAGAAGCCGTTGAAGTACGCCGCGAGCGGCACGCGCGAGCTGTGGGTGTTCGACCCGCTGCTGCGCGGCCCGCGGGGCGGCGCGCCGATTCGCCTCCAGGTGTGGCGGCGCGGCGGTCGCGGCGGGTTTCGGCGGGTGTACGCGGGCGATGGGCCGGCGCGCAGCGAAGAGCTGGGCGCGTGGCTCGTGGTCACCGACGACGGCCTGCGCCTGCGACTCGCGGAGCGCGAAGACGGCGGCGGCCTGTGGCTCACCGGCGAAGAGTCCGAGCGCGCCGCGAAGGAGGCCGCGATGGCCGAGATCGAGCGACTGCGCGCCGAGCTCGCGAAGCGCGGCTGAGCGTCGGTCTCAGGGCCAGACGCTCGAGCGCCGACCCGCAATGTGTTGCGACGTCACGCTTCGCTGGGGAGATAGACCTCGTCGAGCGCGAGGGTGCCGCCCAGGTCGGCGAGGTCGAGCGAGCCCTCGCGCGCGGTGGTGATCGCCCACGGCTCGCCTTCGCGGCGGTGGTGGTGCTCGACGCACCGCGCGGGCTGGTCGATGAGGAGCACGTGGCGCAGCGAAGGGATGCGACGATAGTGCTCCAGCTTCGCGTCGCGGTCGTAGTCGCGCGTCGAGGGTGAGAGCACCTCGAAGAGGAGCACCGGGTTGAGCAGGCACATTCCGTCGGCGTGAATCTGCCAGCGCCCGCACGCGACGCCCCCGTCGGCGTAGGTGTAGAGCCCCGTCTCTTCGATGAAGATGCGCTGGTCGCTGTTGAAGACGCGGCACCGCCCGCCGCGGAGCAGCACCCCGAGCGCGACGAGGGCGGCGGCGGCCACGCGGTTGTGGTCGGGCGTCGCGCCCGTCATCGCGAAGACCTCGCCGTCGAGAAACTCGTGCTTGATGGGGCTCACCGCCTCCATCGCGGTGTACTCCTGCGCGGTCCAGTGCATCTTGCGGGCGGTGGTGACCATTGCGCTGCCGCGACGATAGCAGCGCGTGAGGCGCCCTGGCGAGGGCCCTCAGGCGGGGCCGTCGGCGGGCTTCTTCTTCGCGCGAGCGTTGGTCCTACGGGCAGCGTTCGGTGGGGAGAACGAAACGGACGTCCTGACGGTCGTCTTGGACGGCCTCACAGGCAGGGCCATAGAGCGTGACGAAGCGGGAACCATCGTGGTCCCAACCGTCGCGGTGCCCGGTGTCTCGCGGGATGATACGGCCATCCGTACGCATCGCGACGAGGTCGCGCCGCGAGAGGTCGAAGTCGCCGCCCACCATCCCGCGGCACCAGTAGGAGCTCAGAACGCGGCGGCGAAGCTCCCGACGCACCTGTGCGCGGTCCCACGCGTCAACGAAGGGAAACTCCTCGCGGCGAACGTCGCGTGAGAGTTGGCCGTCGGTGCGAGCGAGGCCACCGGCGACGGACATCTGCGCGAGAAAGCCGATGTGCGTTGTCGTGTCGCCAGCTTCGCCCGAGTCGAGGCCGACCACGAGCGTGCGGATACCTTCGTTGCGGAGCGCTACGAGGGTCTGAAGCACTGCGGGGAGGTTGTCGGCCCACTCGCGGAAGGGGCCACAATCCCCGTGACTCCTGGTCGCCAGGACGAGGAACAGCTCTGCGTGCGGGCGTGCATCGGCGCGCAGGGAAGCTGCGGCCAACGGGAGATTCGGCCCGACGACGTTGAGGCCTGCAAAGCCCCAACAACAGTTTGGATCATGCGGCGGCGGGCCGATGAAGAGCGCGTGACGGAACCACGATTCCTCCAGGCTTGTAGCTGGGTACTCGCCCATGGGGAGCTGCAGCT
>CAISKJ010000573.1 GCA_903885885.1 uncultured delta proteobacterium | reverse complement strand
GTCGCTCACGTCGCTCACGTCGCTCAAGTCGCTCACGAAGCTCACGTCGGTCACGTCGGTCATGTCGTTCGCGTCGTTCGCGTCGGTCACGTCGCTCGCGTCGCTCACGTCGCCCGCGTCGCCCGCGTCGCCCGCATCGCCCGCGTCGCCCGCGTCGCCCGCGTCGCCCGCGTCGCCCGCGTCGCTCGCGTCGTTCGCGTCGGTCGCGTCGCTCGCGTCGGTCACGTCGTTCACGTCGCTCATGTCGCTGGCGTCGCTGACGTCGCTCATGGCGTCTTCGCCGACCTCTGGACGCTCGTCTCGGGCGTCGGTCGACGCGTCCGCCTCAACGGGAACGCCGTCACGCAGCGACCAGCATCCCGTAGAGAGTGCGAGCGTCGTGAAGACTGTCAGCGACGAAATGCTGCGGCGCATCGTGAAACCGTGCCTTTCTTCTCAGAACGTGGCGTCACACACGAGGCCCGCGAAGCCCGGCGTGCACGCGAGGTGAGCGCGCCCTTCGGAGCGCGAAGGTGCGGTCGCGTAGAGCACCGCCGACAAGGCGCCGAGCACGCCCGCGCCGATGAACGATCCGATCGCGAGCGGACGCATCGCGTCTGCGACGTTGGCCGCATCGACGCACGACGCGCCGCCGTACACCACGCCCGCATGCTGCGAGCAGCGCGCGTCGTCGTTGAAGCGCGCCGCCGCGCTCGCGCCGAGCCCCAGCGCGATCGAGCCCAGCACGAGCGCCGCGCCGCCGCCGATGGCCGCGCCGAGCGCGACTCCCCCCGCGCAGCGTGTGGGACGGCCTCGCGAGCGGGCTCGCCGTCACGACCGTCGGCGCATCGACGCGCAGCGCAGGCGGCGTTGTCGTCGCGCGCTCGAGGGCGACGTCGACCTCGGTGACCGCCCCCGCGCGTGCCGCCACAACGCGACGAAAGGGCGCGTGGCCCGGCGCCGTCGCGCTCACCGCGACCTCGCCCGCATCGACCACCGACGGCACGGCGAGCGACTCGGGCCGCACCGCGACGCCGCCCACCGTCACGCGGAGCCCATCGGGCGGCGGAGACGGAACGCGGAGCGCCACGCGGGCGACGCGCGCCTCGAGGTCGCGCGCGAGCGCGCCGCACGCCGCGAGCGTCGCCGCGCGCTCGGGGATGTGCTCGTCGGCGGTCGCGCCCTCGACGCAACGCTGCGCGGCGACGCGCGCGGCGGCGAGCTGTCCGAGCGCGAGCCGCTCCGTCGCGATGAAGCGCTGGAGCGACGGGGTCTCGTGCGCTTCGAGCGCGCGCGCGGCGAGCTCGAGGGCGCGCGCGTGATCGCCCGCAGATTGCGCCGAGACGGCCGACGCGACGAGCGATCGCCACGCGGCTTCGGGCGACGACGACTGCGCGACGGCGAGGCGAGGCGAGGCGAGGAGCGCGGCGAGCGCCCACGGAGCAATGCGTGCCACGGTACTTCCTGGGCTGAGGGTCAGTAGTAGATGCGCGGTGCGCCCGCGGGCTCGCGCGGCGTCTCGTCTGCGCCGGGCGAGCGCCGTCGGTGATGCGCGCGATGGGAGGGCGCCGGGGGAGCCTCGTCGCCCGAGACGAGCTCGCTCGCGGGCGGATCGGCCGCCGTCGCGGCGTCGGACGTCGTCGCGACGGAGGCGTCGGCGGCGTGCTCGACGCG
>CAISKJ010000572.1 GCA_903885885.1 uncultured delta proteobacterium | reverse complement strand
CGCAGCCCGCGCGCAGGTCGCAGCGCTCGGCGCCGGTGCAGAAGCGGCCGTCGTCGCAGCGCGCGTCGACGCCCACGGCGACGCAGCCGCGCCCGGGGACGCACACGTCGTCGGTGCACGCGACGCCGTCGTTGCAGGCGAGGGGAGCACCGCGCGCGCATCGCCCTGCCGCGCATCGCTCTGCGCCGTCGCAGGGGTCGCCGTCATCGCACATGGCGTCGCTCGTGCACTCGACGGGCTCGCTGCACCCGCGCGAGGGGACGCACATCGACCGCGGTCCGCACAGGCTGTCGTCCGGCACGCTCTCACAGCGCACCCCCTCGACGCAGCGGTCGACGGTGCACGCGACCCCGTCGTCGCAGTCTGCGGTGCTACGGCAGAACGGCGCGTCGGGCACGTCGGGCGCGTCGGGCACGTCGGGCGCGTCGGGCGCGTCGGGCACATCGAACACGTCGCGCACGTCGCCGCCAGGGGGAACGTCGTCGTCAGGCAGGTCGAGCTCCGAGCGCCCGCAGCCTGCGATGGGCGCAAGGAGCAAGAGGCTCAGGCCAAGAAATCTTCTCACCATTGCGAGACCTCCACCCCGGGGTCAGGGCTTTCAATGCATCGATGGCACCATGAATCGTGCCAGTGCGCCCACTTTCGCGTTGATTCGCGCGTATGCGCTTGAACACACAACGTGCAGTGATCCTCGTTGTGCCAACGCGTACGGGCCCAGCGACAACGGGCACCAGGGCGCGCCGATACGTCCGTGGGATTGGCCGGGTGGGGCGCGAGTCGTCTCGCAAACGGTCAGAGTTCGTGCTTCCGGAGGAGCGTGTATACGTGCTTCCGGTCGAGGCCCGCGGCCTGGGCAATGGCGCCGGTGTCGCGCCCGAAGCGGGCGATCATCGCCGAGAGATACTCACGCTGCAGGTGGTCGAGCCACTGATCGCGAAGCACCTTGAACGAGGTGTCGACCGAGACCGGCGGCAACGCGTCGCGGGCGAACGGCGCCGCGTCGCGGGCAGGCGGCGGCAGAGACGGCGCTGCGGGCGCAGACTCGGACGGTTCGCGTCCACCGTGGCTCCCCATGGCGAGGGCCTCGCGGGCACCCAGCGCGGCGGCGCGCTCGAGAAAGTTGCGGAGCTCGCGCACGTTGCCGGGCCAGGCGCGGCTCGAGAGTTCGCGCACGAGCTCAGGGCTCAGGCGCTCGCGCGTCTCCGGGGCCATGAGGCGCTCGGCCAGCACCGAGATGTCTTCGCGCCGCTCGCGCAGCGCAGGAATGTGAACCGGCAGCACCGCGAGGCGAAAGAAGAGATCCTCGCGAAAGCTCCCGGCGTTCACCATCGCGGCGAGGTCGCGATGCGTCGCCGCGAGGAATCGCACGTTCACCTTGCGGTGCTCGTTCTCGCCGACGCGTCGCACCGTGTGGCCCTCGATCGCACGCAACAGGCGCGGCTGCATCGAGAGCGGCATCTCGCCGATCTCGTCGAGGAACACCGTGCCCCCGTCGGCCGCCTCGATGGCGCCCACACGCGCCGACGCGGCGCCCGTAAACGCCCCCCGCGCGTGACCGAAGAGCTCGGCCTCGAGGAGCGACTCCGACAGCGCGCCGCAGTCGACGACGATGAAAGGCGCCCCGCGCCGCGGCGACGCCGCGTGGATCGCGCGCGCCGCGAGCTCCTTGCCCGTGCCCGTCTCGCCGAAGATGAGCACCGTGGCGTCGCCCTGGGCCACGCGGTGCAGTCGCGCGAAGAGCTCGCGCATCTTCGTGCTGCGCCCCACGAGCGGGCCGAAGTGGTCCGCCGGCCACAGCACCACGTCGGTGATCCACTCGTTGTAGCGCAGCGAGATGTTCGTCGAGCCCAACGAGAGCGTGCTCCCGTGCGGGATGCGCGCCTCGACCACCTTGATGCCGTCGATGTACGTGCCGTTGCGGCTCCCCAGGTCGCGCACCCACACGCCGTCGTCCTTCATCTCGAGGCTCGCGTGCAGTCGCGACACGCCGTCACCCCGAACGACGACGTCGGCGTTCTCGGCCGAGCCCACCACGAGGCGCCCCACCATGAGATAACTGTGCGATCCCGCCGCGTCGCTCCAATGCAACTGCGGGTTGGTGCGAGGCACCGTGCGCGCGAAACCGAAGTCGCCCCGATCGGTGATCGTCTGCGAGAGGGGATCCGCGGGCGCCTCCGAGGGCCGATCCTCGCGCGATTCTCCCCGAATGCGTCGCTCGCTTGTCATCGCAGCCCCTCTCGATTGGACCTCAGTCCAACAAGTTTTTGGACTCGAGTCCAACGATTGGTTTCGAGTCCAACGCGGCGGCCCCGCCTCCGCCCTCGGGTTATCCTAAAAGTGCTTCATTTAAGCAAATCGACGCGCGGAGGAGGAACCGAAGGCGGTGCTGCGAGGCTGGCCCGATGACTGCATTGAGGCCCCGCCACGCAGCACAACAGATCGTGACGGTGGACGGAGGGTTCTTCCACTCGACAGATCGACGCTGCATCACCGGAGAGTTCACCATGGCAGAGACGGTCCACCTTTATCTCAAGGCAAGCGGCACGGACATCCAGGGCAACAGCACCCAGGTCAGCCTCGGTCGCGAGAACTCGATCGAGTGCGTGTACTACGAGCAGGAAGTGATGACGGCGCGTGAGGCGGGCTCGGGCATGGCGACCGGTCGCCGCCAGTACAAGCCCCTCCTGATCCGCAAGCGCATCGACAAGAGCACCCCCCTCATCGCGAAGGCGCTCTGCAACAACCAGGAGATCGACGCGACGTTCAAGTTCTTCCGTCCGAGCCCCACGGGCGACGGGACGACGGAGCAGTTCTTCACGGTCGAGATCAAGAAGGGCCGCATCGCCCACCAGAAGCAGTTCGTGCCCGACACGATGGTGCCCGCGACGGCCACCGACCCCGCCCTCGAAGAGGTGTCGTTCGTGTTCCACACGATCAACTGGACGTACACCAACGGCGGCGTGCAGCACGAAGACACCTGGGACTCCCAGACCTGATCTTCGGTCACAACCGAACGGTCGCCTGAGCCTCTTCAGGTACGAGACCCCGCACCGGGACACCTTCCCGGGCGGGGTTTCGTCCATTTTGCGCGTCGAGTTTCAGCAGTGCACGCCGTTGTGCGAAGGCGCGCTCACGGGCTATGAAACCGCCCCTCATGACCACCCGACGCTGCACGATGATCCTGGCCGCGGGCCAGGGCACTCGCATGAAATCCGCGCTCCCCAAGGTGCTCCACCCCGCAGCGGGCGCGCCGCTCATCGCGTGGGCCATCGAGGCCGCGCGCGACGCGGGGGCCGACTCCGTGGTGGTGGTCGTGGGCCACGGTCGCGAGGCCGTCGTCGAGGCCGTGCGCGCGCGCTTCGGCGAGTCGGTGCGCTTCGCGGTGCAGACCGAGCAGCGGGGCACGGCCGACGCTGTGCGCGCGGGCATGTCCGAGGTTGATGCCGACGTGACCGAGGTGGTGATCACTTACGGCGACGTGCCCTGCGTACCCGCCGAAGCGCTGCGCGCCCTCTCGCAGGCCCGCGCAGCGCGCGGATCGCACCTCGCGCTGATGACGACGGAGGTGGTCGACCCCACGGGCTACGGGCGCATCCTCCGCGACGCCCGCGGCAGCGTCGTGGCCATTCGGGAACACAAGGACTGCACCGACGCCGAGCGCCTCGTTCGCGCGGTAAACCCCGGCCTCTACGCGGTCGAGCGCGCGTTCCTCGCGTCGTCGCTGGGGCGCATCTCGTCGCAGAACGCCCAGGGGGAGTTCTACCTCACCGACCTCGTGGCCCTCGCCGCACAGGCGTCTCCCGACGGCGTCGCCGAGCTCCCGTGGGAGCCCGCTGCGCTCCGCGGCGTGAACGACCGCGCCGAGCTCGCCTCGGTGGAGGCCTCGCTCTACGAGCGTATCGCCGACCGCCACCGCCGCGCGGGATGCACGGTCGCCACGGGTGCGCGCATCGACCACGACGTGACCCTCGAGGCCGGGGCCACCGTGGGGCCCTACACCGTGCTCCGAGGCCGCACGAGCGTCGCCGCGCGCGCCACGATCGACGCGGGCTGCGTGCTCGACGACGCCGTGATCGGGCCCGGCGCGACGCTCAAGCCGTACTGCGTCGTCACGCGCAGCGAGGTCGGGGTCGACGCGCAGGTCGGCCCCTTCGCGCACCTGCGTCCCGAGAGCGTGCTCGAAGAGGGCGCGCACGTCGGCAACTTCGTCGAGCTGAAGAAGACGCGCCTCGGCGCGGGCGCCAAGGCCAACCATCTCGCGTACCTCGGAGACGGCGTGGTGGGTG
>CAISKJ010000571.1 GCA_903885885.1 uncultured delta proteobacterium | reverse complement strand
GTCGTCGGTGGCGACGTCGCGCGGCGCCGCCGCGTCGTCGTCTTCAGCGATCGGCCCGAGGTTGCCCGCCGTGGTGCAGGCCATCCAAAGGCCCGCGACCATTCCCATTGCGACCCGACGAATACACACCCTCCGCACGCCCCTTTCGCCCCCATTGGCGCCGATGGGTCCCGTCGTCTAGCAGCATCTGTGCAATCACGCCACACCCCGGCGCGCTCGGTGACAGCCGCCCGCACGCGGTGCTAGGTTCGCACGCCTTCGCAACCGCCCGAGAGGTCACGTCGCCCGCCATGCTCGTTCGCAACCCCACGTAGCGCACCGCGACACGCGGGCCTTCACCGAAGGTCGTGTCGTCACGCGCGTCTCGGCCTCCTTCGCGACCGCGTCGCGCGAGGCCCGACCGCACACTGCGAGCGTTTGCCGGTCTGTGGGTTCGAACGAGGGCGACGCCGCTTCGAGGCAGCGCGCCCGATCGGGTCTCGCGTATGACGTGCTCCGGTGCCTCTCGACACCGCGCCGAAGGGCTGCGCGGCGTGTGGTTTCGTCCGCGGCGTGATCGCTTCGCCGAGGCCTCGGCCGTCGCGCGCGACGCCGACTCTCCCGCCGACGCGTGGGAGCGCATGGCGGCGCGGGCGATCGTTCCCTTCGACTGGGTAGGCTCGTCGGCGCGAGGCTTCGTGGAGTACGCGCCCGACGCCCCGCTCGACCTCGCGCGATCGAGCGAGGCGCCGCCCACCCTCGCCGCGTGCGTGGCCTTCGCGAGCGACGCGCCCGGCGTGCTCGCCGCCGAGGAGCTCGCCCGCGAAATGCTCGCGCGCCTCGCCCCGTGGACCGCCCATGCGCCGCGGCGCATCGTGTGGGCGTCGGGCGACGCGGTGCTGCCCCTCGCGCTCGGCGCGTCGGGCTTCGCGTGGCTCGACCGCGACCTCTTCCGTGCGTGCGCCCGGTGGGCGACGGTGCCCTACGCGCGCCATCACCGCAGCGACCGCTCGCGGGCCCGCCGCGCCGCGCGGCAGCGCCTCACGAGCGAGCGCAGCGAACGCTGGCGGACGCTCCTCGATGCACCCTTCGACGACGGGGTCGCCGCGCTCTCGCGCGACCTCGCCCGCACCCTCCGCCTGTGGGAGCTCGCCGCGCGCGAGCACCTGCGCCTCGCGCTCCCTGGGACGCTCGTGCCAGGGGGGCATCGTACGCTCGTCGCGACGCCCGTCGCGCGCATCGCCTCGCCCTTCGAGCCCCTGCTGGCCCTCTACGGCCTGGGCTACGGCCTCGGCCCGGTCACCCGCGACGCGCTGTGCCTCACCGCGCTCGCGCCGTGATCGCTATGGGCCTTTCATACTCCCCGCGGAGGCTTGTATACCCACGGGAGCGACCATGCACAGCACCGTGCCCTTCTACCGTGAGCCCCTCTCGCTCCTGACCGACCTCTACCAGCTCACCATGGCCTACGGGTACTGGAAGACGGGCACGCACACGCGCGAGGCGGTGTTTCACCTGCACTTTCGCAAGCAGCCCTTCGGCGGCGGCTACGCCATCGCGTGCGGCCTCGGCGCGGCCGTCGAATGGCTCTCGTCGCTGCGCTTCACCGACGACGACACGGCCTACCTCGCGACCCTCACCGGCAACGACGGCACCGCCCTCTTCGAGCAGGGCTTTCTCGATTACCTCCGCGCGATGCGCTTCGAATGCGACATCGACGCCGTGCCCGAGGGCACCGCGGTGTTCGCGCAAGAGCCCCTCGTGCGCGTGCAGGGCCCGCTCGTGCAGTGCCAGCTCGTCGAGACCGCGCTCCTCGACCTCATCAATTTTCAGACGCTCGTCGCCACGAAGGCCGCGCGCGTGTGCGCCGCCGCGCAGGGCGACGCGGTGCTCGAGTTCGGCCTGCGCCGCGCGCAGGGCATCGACGGCGGGCTCACGGCGAGCCGCGCGGCCTACGTGGGCGGCTGCGCGGCGACGTCGAACGTGCTCGCGGGGCGCCTCTTCGGCATCCCCGTCAAGGGCACGCACGCGCACTCGTGGGTGATGTCCTTCGGCGACGAGCTCGCGTCGTTTCGCGCCTACGCCAGCGCGATGCCCAACAACTGCGTGTTCCTCGTCGACACCTTCGACACGCTCCAGGGCGTGCGCCACGCGGTCACGGTGGGCCACGAGTTGCGCGCGATGGGCCACGAGCTCGCGGGCATTCGCCTCGACTCCGGCGACCTCGCGTACCTGTCCATCGAGGCCCGCAAGATCCTCGACGAGGGGGGCTTTCCCAAGGCCGCCATCGTGGCCAGCAACGACCTCGACGAGCGCCTCATCACGAGCCTCAAGCTCCAGGGCGCGACCATCAACGTGTGGGGCGTGGGCACCAAGCTCGTGACGGCGTACGACCAGCCCGCCCTCGGCGGGGTGTACAAGCTCGCCGCCGTGCGCGACCCGGGCGGCCCGTGGCAGTACCGCATCAAGCTGTCCGAGCAGGCGGCCAAGATCTCGACGCCGGGCGTTCAGCAGGTGCGACGCTACACGCACGAGGGCGCCTTCGTCGCCGACATGATCTACGACGCCGCGGGGGCGGTCACCACGCACACGCTCGTCGACCCCCTCGACCCCACGCGGCAGCGCACCTTCGCCGCCGACGCGCCGCACGAAGACCTCCTCGTGCCCGTGTTTCGCAAGGGCGAGCTCGTGGGCCCGCTGCCCACGCTCCACGCGTCGCGCGCGCGCACGGCGGCGCAGGTGGCCGCGCTGCACGCGGGCATCCGCCGCTTCGACAACCCGCACCAGTACCCCGTCGGGCTCGAGAAGAACCTCCACGACCTTCGCACGCGCCTCGTGCTCGACGCGCGCGGCCTCCCGCACCCCTCGCAAGAATAGGCACCTCCATGACCACGCTCCTCTGGCAGCACACGGCCACGCAGCTCTCGGCGCTGATGGCGCGCGGCGAGGTCTCGTCGCGCGAGGTCGTCGACGCGCACCTCGACCGCATCGCGTCCGTCGACGGCGCCGTCAACGCGTTCACCGAGGTGTTCCGCGAGCGCGCCCGCGCCGACGCCGAGCGCATGGACGCCGAGCGCGCGAAGGGCCACGTGCGCGGCCCGCTGCACGGCCTCCCCGTGAGCGTGAAGGAGTGCTTCGACCACGAGGGCCTCGTCACCACGCTCGGCATCCCCGCGTGGAAGGGCCGCGTGGCCACGCGCGACGCGGCCATGGTCACCGCGCTGCGCGAGATGGGCGCGGTGATCCTCGGGCGCACCAACCTCTCGCAGACGATGCTCTTCGCCGAGAGCCGCAACCCGGTGTACGGCCAGACGGCCAACCCCTTCAGCCTCGCGCACACGCCCGGCGGCTCGTCGGGCGGCGAGGCGGCGGCCATCGCGGCGGGCATGTCTCCCCTCGGCCTCGGCACCGACATCGGCGGGAGCATCCGGTCGCCCGCGCACTTCTCGGGCGTCGCCGGCCTCAAGCCCACGCTCGACCGCCTGCCCTCGCGCGGCCAGCGCTCGGCCCTCGCGGGGCAGGAGGTCGTGCGCAGCATGGGCGGCCCCATGGCGCGCAGCACGGCCGACCTGGTGATGTTCCTCCGCGCGCTCGACCCCGCGCGCATGACGGCGCTCGACGCGCGCGTGCCCCCCATCGCGTGGCAAGACCCGTCTGCCGTTGATCTCTCGAAGCTCCGCGTGGGCTTCTACACCGACGACGGGCTGCTCTCGGCCTCGCGCGCGATCGTGCGCGCCGTCGACCGCGCCCGCGACGCCCTCGAGGCCCGCGGGTGCCACGTGACGCCCTTCACCCCGCCCGACGTCGCGCGCGTGATCGGCGACTACCTCGCGGCCCTCAGCGCCGACGGCGCAAAGAGCCTGCAGGCCGCGGTGGGCGACCCGCGCGACCTCGACCCGGTGCTCGTGCCCCTGTGGAAGCTCGCGCAGCTCCCCGACGGCGCGCGCCGCGCGCTGGCGAGCGTCGCCGAGCTCGCGGGGCAGGGTCGCAGCGCGTCGGTGCTGCGCGCCCTCGGAGAGAAGTCCGTGGCCGACCTGTGGCGCCTCACCGACCGCATACGCGGGGCCCGCGCGGCGCTCCTCGACGTGCTCGACGCGAGCGGCATCGACGTGATCCTGTGCCCCGCGTACGCCACACCCGCCCTGCCCCACGGCATGTCGAAGAATTTCACCCTCGCCTCGTCGTCGGCCATCTTCTGGAACATTCACCAGTTTCCCGGCGGCGTGGTGCCTGTCACGCGCGTGCGGGCCGACGAGACGACGCGCAAGCCCTCGCGCGACCTCGTCGAGCGCCACGCGGCCAAGGTCGACGCGCAGAGCGAGGGTCTCCCCGTGGGCGTTCAAGTGGTCGGTCGCCCGTGGGCCGAGGCCACCGTGCTCGCGGTGATGGAGGCCATCGAGGCGTCGGCCAGGGGCGACGCGTTGTACCCCCACACGCCCGTGACGCCGCGCTAGCGAGGCCATCGTGAAGCGCACACACTCGCTCTTCATCGCGCTCGCGCTCGCCGGCTGCGGCTCCTCAACGACGCCGGCCCCCGCCGACGTGGTCGACGCCTCAACGCACACCCACGACGCCGAGAGCCCCGACGTCGCACCGGGCGATGCCAGTGACGTACGTCCCATGAGCGACGTCCCATCGGGCTGCGTGAACGGCGTGGCGCTCCCCTACCCCGACGCGGGCGCAACCCTCGACGAGCTGCAGCCGCTCCCCGACCTGCGCTTCGACACCGCCACGGGGACCGTCGCGCTCCACGACTTCTACGCGCCCTGCGCGACGGCGCCGCGCCTGCTCGTGATCCGCACGCTCACGTCGTGGTCGGGGCCCTCGCAGCACGCGGCGGCTCACACGCAGCGCCTCCTCGCGCACTCGCAGCGCGACCGCGTCGCGCTCCTCGATCTGCTCGCGCTCGGCCCCGACAACCTGCCCGCGACGCGCGACGACCTCACCGCGTGGCGCGCTCGCTACGACGCCGCGCCGACAACGCTCGCGCTCGACCCTCTGTATCGCTTCAAGCCGCTGTATCTGAGCGTCGGCGAGCTTCCGCTCTTCGTCTTCGTCGACACGCGCACCATGCGAATCGCGCGCGTGATCACGCGCCCGTCGAGCGCCGAGATCGAGGCCGCCATCACCGCCGCGCTCGCCACGATCGACGGTCTCCCGCGCCCCCGCACACCACCCGCCGAGGCGCTCGTCGATGGCCGCTTCACGCGCGACGAGTGGGAGATGATCCAGGCGATGGCGCCGCTCCCCGCGGTGCCCGCCGACCCCACGAACCGCGTGTCCGACGATCCGCGCGCGGCCCGCCTGGGCGAGGCGCTCTTCAACGACACGGGCCTCTCGTCGACAGGCACGGTGGCGTGCGCGACCTGCCACGCCTCCGCGACGCTCTTCACCGATGCGCGACCGCAGGGCGTAGGCGTCGCGCGCGGCAACCGCAACACGCCGACGGTGCTCTTCGCCCCGCACGCGCGCTGGAGCTTCTGGGACGGCCGCGTCGACACGCTCTGGGCGCAGGCCCTCGGTCCCGTCGAAAACCCTGCCGAGATGGCCTCGACGCGCCTCGAGGTCGCGCACCGCATCGCCGACCGGTACGCGACGGCGTACACCGAACTCTTCGGCCCGCTTCCTCCGCTCGGCGACCCGACGCGCTTCCCCGTCGCGGGCATGCCCGGCGACGCGCGCTGGGAGGCGATGGCAGCCGACGACCGCGACGCTGTGAACCGCGTCTTCGTCAACATGGGCAAGTCGATGGCGGCCTTCGAGCGCACCCTCACCTACGCGCCCTCGGCCCTCGATCGCTACGCAGCGGGCATGATGACCGCACTCACCGTCTCGCAGCGCGATGGGCTCAAGCACTTCTTCGTGGGCGGGTGCATCCAGTGTCACCACGGTCCGCTGCTCAGCGACGGTGCCTTTCACAACGTGGGATTCGCCACGGGGCGAAGCGACGGCATGCCCGATCGCGGACGCATCGACGCGATCGACGCGCTCATGGCGTCACCGTTTCGCAGCGACGGAAGCTTCAGCGACGATCGAACACCCGGCGCTCACCGGTCCCGCATCGTGAGCGACCCGTCGCAGCTCGGGCAGTTTCACACGGCCTCCCTGCGCGGCGTCGCGCGCACCGGTCCGTGGGGCCACGGCGGCACCTTCACCACGCTCGCCGAAGTGATCCGCCACTATGCCAGAGGCCTCTCGATGCCTCCCATCGAGGGCACGACGGGCACGCGCGACCTCCACCTGCCGAGCTTTCACCAGGACGATGGAACCGTGCTCCCCATGGTGAACCTGCTCAACGCGATGTGACCGCTACGGCGTATGCACCGGATCGGGCTCGCCGTAGCGCGGCATCGGCAGCGGAGCCGGCGTCGCGACCCGATCGGCCGGGAGCATCCCCGCGAGGTCGCCGATGACCGCGTCGGTCTCATCGGCGAAAACGCTCTCGCGCCCATACACGGTGTACACGCGCACCGTGCGACCGAGGGCGGCCACGTAGAGGTCGGGGTCTCGGCGCAGGGTCACCGGTCGCAGCGTCTCGAGGAGCTCACGCATGTCGAGCACATGCTCGCGAACAGCGCCTCCGGGTTGCAGATGCGCACGGCGAATCCACGGCGTGAGCGTTCCACGCCCGGGGCCGATCACGACGGTGGGACGCTCGCCGCGAAGAATCTCGTAGGTGCGCGGCCCACCCGCCACACGACGGGTAATTGTCACCTCGGGACCACGCAGTTCATACCGACGAATGTCTGCGTTGCCATCAGAGCGCGACACGCCCGGAATCGTCATGCGCTTCCACGCGCGCAGCGGAATCATGTCCCGGTCGTAAACGACCTCGACGTCGGACGACTGTCGTAGCCACTCTTGCCGCGCCGTCAGCACGAACAGGCAATCACGGCGGCGGAGCTCGAAGCGCTCTACGACTGAGGGCTCGTTCGCAATGGGCCCTGCGCGCAGCGACCCGGCGGCGATGACCTCACCCTCCAATGAGCCGCCATCGGTGCACGTGGGATAGGGGAGTTCTTGGACCGAGGCGACCGTGACGTGCTTGCGCTTGCACCCGGTGCTCGCAAGAAGAGCGAACGCCGTGAGCACCGCGCGAGTGAGGTTCATGATGATGACGATGGGACAGGAGAGAAGGAGCGGCGAGAACCGAGCGCGAGAATCGCCGCTCAGTGGTGGGCCGGCGCGGCAGGCGCATCGTGGCCCGCGGCGGGGGCGTCGTGGCCCGCAGCAGCAGCGCCGTGCTCGCCAGCAGCGCCGTGCTCCGGCGTGACGATCGGGGTGAAGCCCCCCGGTGCGAGTTCGCCATTGCGGGCGTACACCGAGACCCCGTTCGCGGGATCGATACGACCGCGCGTCGAGAGGTCGTCGAGGGTGAAGAAAATGAAGATCCCGAGAAACACGAACGCCGAGATGAAGATCACCGTGTTGAACGGCTTCTCATGGCGCAGGTGCATGAAGAAGGTCGCGACGAGACCGGCCTTTACCGTCGCCACGAGCATGGCGACGAAGGTGTTGGCCGAGCCAAGATCGACGCGCGATACCGCCACGGTGATCACCGTAAGGACGATCAGGGCCGAGAAGATCGCGACCAGAAACTTCGTGTCCGTGATGTGCGCGTGGACATCCCACTCCTCGTGGTCGTCGCCGTGCGCCTGATCATGCGAGTCGTTTGTGTGGTTGCTCATCTCAGCCCACCAGGTAGAGCAGGGGAAAGAGATAGATCCAGACGAGGTCGACGAGGTGCCAGTAGAGCGCACCAATCTCGACCGCGGTGAAGTACCCCTTGCTGAAGTCGCCGCGCATGTTGCGCATCAAGACCCAGCTCAGCACGCCGATGCCCACGAGTACGTGGACGCCGTGGAGGCCGGTCATCATGAAGTAGATCGCGAAGAACATGTGTGCGCGGGTCGAGAGCCCGTGCACCGCAGCCGGAAGCACCGCGGCACCGCCGCCAATGCAGTGATCACCGAACCAGGGATGACCGAAGCACCGGCCCGGGAGGAGCCCGTGATCGAGCTTCGCGGTGTACTCGATGTACTTGATGCAGAGGAAGCCGAAGGCGCACAGCAGGGTGAGCACCAGGTAACGGGAGGTGCCCTTGCGGTCACCGACCTGCGACTGGCGCACAGCGAGAGCCGCCGTGAGGCTGCTGAACAGGAGGACGATCGTATTCACCGCCCCGAGGCGCCAGTTCAGGTGCTCGTGTGCCTGATGGAACATCTGCGGCTCCTGGCCGCGGAAGATCGCATAGGCGACGAAGAGCCCGCCGAACATGAGGATCTCGGTGCAGATGAAGATCCACATGCCGAGCTTCGCCGTGTCGAACTGCTGGGCGGGCGAGTCGAAATGGTGCGCCAGCCACTTCGGGTGTTCGTGCCCGTGGGAGGCGGCAGCGTGTTCGGTGGAGGAGGCCGTGCTCATGAGCGTGTTTCCAGCGTTGCGGAGGGGTGACCTGGGAGAGTGTCGATCACGCCTTCTTGGGCGCGTCCTCGGGGAAGCCGTCGAACAGCTCCTCGTCCGTGGTGAGGTGATAGTCGTACGGGCCGCGGGTGATCGTGGGAACCTCGCGGAAGTTGGCGAGGACCGGGGGCGACTCGCTCGCCCACTCAAAGCCCGCAGAGCCCCAGGGGTTGGGGGGAGCCTTGGGGCCCGAACGGAGCGACTTGATGAGGACGTAGGCGTACACGATGAAACCCAGCCCGAGGATCCATGAGCCTACCGTGGAGAACGCGTGGTAGGGGCGAAACTCGGGGAGGTAATCGTAGTAACGGCGGGGCATGCCGCGCGAGCCCATGATGAACTGAACGAGGAAGGTCGCGTTGAAGCCGATGAAGACCAGGGCGAAAGAAACCTTCGCGATGGTTTCATCATACATCTTGCCCGCGATCTTGGGCCACCAGTACAAGAGGCCGCCGAGGAACGCCATCACGGTGCTGCCCATCATCACGTAGTGAAAGTGGGCGACCACGAAGTAGGTATCGTGGAGGTGAATGTCCGTCGCGAGCGTGCCGAGGAAGAGCCCGGTGAGGCCGCCGATGGTGAACTGAATGAGGAACGCGATGGCGTAGAGCATCGGCGTCGTCAACCAGATCGACCCCTTGTAGAGCGTGGCGGTCCAGTTGAAGACCTTCACGCCCGAAGGGATGGCGACGAGGAACGTGAGCGCCGAGAAGAGCATCGCCGCGAACTCGCTGATGCCGGCCGTGAACATGTGGTGAGCCCACACGAGGAAGCCGACGAGGGCGAGACCGAGGGAGCTCATCGCGATGGCGAAGTAGCCGAAGATCGCACGGCGCGAGAACGTGGCGATAAGCTCACTCACGACGGCCATGCCCGGCACGATCATGATGTACACGGCGGGGTGAGAATAGAACCAGAAGAAGTGCTGGAAGAGCACCGGGTCGCCGCCGAGCGAGGCGTCGAAGATGCCGAGCCCGAACACGCGCGCCATCGCAAGGAGGAAGAGCGTGATGGCGAGCACAGGCGTCGCGAGCACCTGGATGATCGACGTCGCGTACATACCCCAGATGAACAAGGGGAGACGCCGCCAGTGAAGGCCCGGAGCACGGAGCTTATGCACCGTGACCATGAAGTTGAGCCCCGTGAGGATCGACGAGAACCCAAGGATGAACGCGGCCATGGTCATGGAGACCACGGACGAGTTCGTGCTGGTGCTATAGGGCGTGTAGAACGTCCAGCCGGTATCGACAGCACCCGAGATGATGCTGAAGAGGGCGAAGATCGTCCCGATCACATAGATGTAGAAGCTCAGGAGGTTGAGCTTCGGAAAGGCGACGTCCTTGGCACCCAGCATCACGGGGATGATGAAGTTGCCGAGCGCAGCCGGGATCGACGGGATGATGAACAGAAACACCATGATCGCGCCGTGAAGCGTGAACGCGCGGTTGTACTGCGCGGCCGTCATGATGGTGCGACCGGGAGCCAGCAGCTCGAGGCGCAGGAGCAGCGCGAACACGCCACCCAAGAAGAAGGCCATGATGATCGATACGAGGTACATCACCCCGATCCGCTTGTGATCGAGGGTGAGGAGCCACGACTTCACGCCCGTACCTGCCTTCAGGTAGTTCGTGTTGAGCAGATCTTCTTCACCGTGCGTAGACATTGGATGCGTTCCTCTTGAGTTCCGCTTCGGTGGCCGCGCCTACTGGAGGCTCTGCATGTAGGCGATGAGCGCGTCGATCTGACGATCGTTGAGCGAGCCGCGGTACGTGGGCATCACAGGTTGGAAGCCGCGTACGATCTTCGCCTGAGGGTTCAGGATCGATTCGCGGATGTAATTCGCGTCAACATCGACCGTAGTGCCATCGGTGAGGGTCACGGGATGGCCAGCCATGTGTTGCCAGGTCGGCCCCGTCCCCGGGGCGCCGTCGACCGAGTGACAAGTGTAGCACTGCGACGAACGATACAGTTGAGCGCCCCACTGCGCGGGCGTAGCGACCACACCGTTGATCGTGGGCGGGCCGTTGATGGCCTCGAGGTGCGCCGCGAAGGTCGCGTCGTTCTCGACCACCACATGTCCGATCATGCTGAAGTGTCCCGAGAACACCTCTTCGCCGTGCTCGCCGCGTGCGGCCGTCTCTGCCGCGCCGCAGTACTCAGCGCAGAAGAAGTTTGTCGTCCCCTCGTGGGTGGCCTGAAACCACATCATCGAATACATCCCCGGCACAGCGTCGCGCTTGGCGCGAAAGGCAGGAACGTAGAAGCTGTGGATCACGTCATCGGACGAAAGCACGAGACGCACCGGGCGGTTGACCGGAACGTGGAGGTTGTTGGTCTCGTGGGCGCCGTTCGGATACTCGAAATCCCACGACCACTTGCGCGCGCGGACGCGAATCTCCATCGCGTTTGCGGGAGCAACGGTGAGGTCGACGTAGCCGCGAAAGCCCCAGTGGAAGAGCAGCGCGAGGAAGAAAACCGGAGCGACCGTCCAACCGACCTCGAGAGGCAGGTTGTGACCCGTCGGCTCTGCCTTCACACCGGGCTTGCGCTGATACTTCCAGACGAAGTAGAGCGCGGCGCCGATGATCCCCACAAAGAGGATCACGCTCATCCAGTAGATGAAGTAGAAGATGAAGTCGACGTTCGGAGCGAACGTAGACCACTGGCCGGGCATTTGTACCGTGGGTTCGTGATTCATCTCACAAGCCTTCGTCCACGTTGTTAGTGCGTTTCAACCGGACGTTGCGCGTCGATCGGGAGCGCGCCGTCGCGCTTCTTCCGACGCTCGCGAAGCCACATTACCGACATGAAGCTGCCGAGGCCCAGCATGGTAGCCACGCCTCCGAGCTTCATGACATTCTGCGCCACCAGGGCATATCGGTGCCCCTGGGGGTCGTAGTGGTAACAGAACATGATGAGTCGCTCGACGGTCGATACCTGTCGACCTTCGGACGCCTCGAGGAGACCTACGCGCACATCTGTGGGCGCGTAGTCGATGCCGTAAAGGTAACGCGCCACGCGCCCATCAGGCGTGAGGAGCATTGTGACCGCGGCGTGAGCATACTGATTGCTCGCACGGTCGAAGCGGTAGTGAAACCCCACCGCATCTGCGACGCGGCGCGACTCTGCCTCGGGGCCGACGAGAAAATGCCAGCCCCTTGCCGCGGCCGGACGCCCGTAGGCCTGAAGGACGCGCGCGCGCTTGCTAGCAGCGATCTGCGCCGTATCGCGCGGATCGATGCTGATGGTCACCACGTCGTATTGCTCGCCCACCGTCCACTGAGTTTGCTTCAGCGAACGGATCACAGCGTTGAGCACCATGCTGCAGAGCATGGTGCAACGGTGGTAGACGAGATTGAGCACGACCGGCCGCCGTCCGCTGAAGTACTGCCCCAGGCGCACCGGGTGCCCCTCGTGGTCGACGAAGGTCGACTCGAAGGGGACACGCGCTCCCAGATGCTCATCGACCCCGATGAGTTCCAACTCGCGAGGCGTCACGTTGACCTGAGCGTGCACAGCGGCAGAAGCCGCCATGAGCGCCGTCAGCGTTGAGACCGTCGCGAGGTTGGTGCGCAGGGTCGCCATGAGAAACTCAGTGGTGCCCGTTCGCAGTTGAAGGCGCCGCAGGGGCCGCTACAGCCGGGGCCGCAGCGGCGGCGCCAACGGCGGCAGGGACTGCTGCGGCAGTCGTAGGCATGGCGGCCGAAGGCGTCGGGGCAGCCGCCGGAGCGGTGGTGTCTGCACCGGCGGGAAGGTCGCCTTGCGCGGGCGGCGGATTCGGAACGACGCGCGGTCTCAGCTGCCAGCCCTGGAGAGCCTGCAGGTCGGTCGAGGGGCGAGGCACGATCGACGCAGGCCGCTGCGCCGTACCAACCGATGTGGCGACCTGCTGCATTGCCTGGTTGATGGTGGCCAGCCGTTGCGTCTCTTCCGAGCGCTCGCGGTCGAGGATACCCGACTGGACGCTGAGCACCTTGCGCTGCTGCTCCTCGCCATACATCGAGTAGTAATAGCCCCAGATGCCCTGATGGACGGCCGCGACGAAGGCGATGCTCAACAGGCCGATGCCGATCACGGACCCAACAGGAACTTCGGTCTTGTCAGTTGCCATTGGAGCAATAACCTCTTACGCGTTCTCGAAGTGACGCGAGCGCTCGAAGCGAGGATCGCCCACCGCGACGAGAGAGTGGTTCGCCATACGGTAGAGGACCGCCGCGAGGTAGACACCACCGACGCCTACGAAGGCGAGCAGGTCGAGGGGCGACACGCTGAGCGCAGCGGCCTCGCGCGACGCAATGCCCATGGCGCGGGCATAGTTCGGCAGCACAAGCCAGTACATCTCAACCACGTGCATGACGACCAGGAGAATGGCGCCTGCCTTGAGGCCGCTAAGGTTGCGCTTCACGTTGCGCGACATGAGCAGCACGAAGGGCACGATGAAGTGCAGCACGGCGAGGGCCACGGAGACATTGACCCAAGGGCCGCCGCCCCAGCGAAGGTGGTAGAAATCCGCCTCCTCGGGGATGCCTGCGTACCAGATCAGGAAGAACTGCGAGAACGAGATGTACGCCCAGAAGCAGTTGAACCCGAAGAGGAGCTTGCCCAGGTCATGAAAGTGCTCGAGCGTGACCGCGTCACCGAGTAGGCCCTTCTTGCTGAGCCAAAGCGTGGTGAGCGTGAGGGTCGCGAAGAGGGCGACCATGCTGGCCGAGAAGTGCCACACGCCAAAGATGGTTGAGTACCACGACGGCAGAAGG
>CAISKJ010000570.1 GCA_903885885.1 uncultured delta proteobacterium | reverse complement strand
TGTGTCACCGCGGCCACGACGGCGTGTCTCGGCGGCGGCGGCGGCGGCGCCATCGCGCGCGTGAGGTCGGGCCCGGTGAGCATCACGTACTGCAGCCACACGGCGGGGAGCGCGCCGTTGCGCGGGTCGAGGGCGGCGATCCATCGGTCGTGCATGCGCGCGGTGAGAGCAGGGCGCGTGCCCGTGTTAGGGTCGCCCGCGATGGGTCTCGGATCACGCTTTCTACGCCGCGCCAGGGCCTCGTCGGCCAACGTGCTCGAGCTCGTTCGCTTCGGTCGCCTCGGCGAGCCCTACGGGGCCCCCTACGAGGTCGTCGACCAGGGCGCGCACCACCGCCTGCGCCGCTACGCCACCTGCGACGCCGCCGACGCGCCCGCGGCGCTGCTCATTCCGCCGCTCATGGTGACGAGCGAGGTGTACGACATCGAGCCCGCGCTCAGCGCCGTGGCGGCCCTCGGGCGCGCGGGCATTCGCGCGTACGTCGTCGACTTCGGCGCGCCCGAGCACGAGGCCGGCGGCCTCACGCGCACCCTCGACGACCACGTGCTCGCCGCAGCGCGGTGCATCGCCCGCGCGCGCACCCTCGAGGGCCGCAAGGTGCACGTGCTGGGCTACTCGCAGGGGGGCATGTTCGCCTACCAGGCCGCGGCCTTCGTGCGCTCCGAGGGCATCGCCTCGGTGATCACCTTCGGCAGCCCCGTCGACCTGCACAAGAACCTCCCGTCGGTGCGCAGCGACGCCATCGGCGCCCTCATGCGCGCCGTCGAGCCCGCCGTCGACGCCGTGGCCGAGCGCATCAGCGCGCTCCCCGGGGCGCTCACCAGCACCGGGTTCAAGCTGCTCTCGACGCGCAAGGAGATCGAGCAGCGCGTGGAGTTTCTCCGCAACCTCCACGACCGCGGCGCCCTCGAGCGGCGCGAGGCGCGGCGGCGCTTTCTCGGCGGCGAAGGCTTCGTCGCGTGGCCGGGGCCTGCGTTTCGCGCCTTCGTCGACCAGTTCGTGGTGCACAACCGCATGCTCTCGGGCGGCTTCGTGCTCGACGGCCGCGCGGCCACGCTCGCCGACATCACGTGCCCCATTCTCGCCTTCGTGGGCCGCAACGACGAGCTCGCGCGCCCCGCCGCCGTGCGCGCCATCACCAGGGCCGCGCCGGAAGCAACCGTGTCGTTCGTCACAGTCGACGCTGGTCACTTCGGCCTTGTCGTTGGTTCGCGCGCGATGTCGCTCACGTGGCCCACGGTGGCCGGGTGGATCCTCCACCACGAGGGTCGCGGCGCCCTGCCCGACGCGCTGCGCGCGCCCGCGGTCGCGGCGCACGAAGAAGAGGTCGAGGCCCCCGTCGAGCCAGGCCTCGACCTCGTGGTCGACGCGCTCACCGACGCCGCGAAGTCGGCGTGGCGCCGCGCGGGCGACGTCGCCGCGAGCGCCTCCGACGCCTCCGAGGGCTTGCGCTATCAAGAGCCGCGCTTGCGACGGCTCGCGGCGATGACGCCCGACACGCGCACGAGCCCCGCCCTCGCGCTCACCGAGCGCGCGCGCGAGCAGCCCGCGGGCACGTTCTTTCTGTGGCGCGACCGGGCCTTCACCTACGAAGACGCCGACCGCCGGGTGATGGCCGTGGTGCGGGGGTTGTGGGCGTGCGGGGTGCGACCGGGCGCGCGCGTGGGCGTGGTGATGGGCTCGCGGCCGAGCTTTCTCACCGCGGTGACGGCCCTGAGTCGATTGGGTGCGGTGGCCGTGCTGGCGCCGCCCGACGCGCCCGCGGCGGTGCTGCGCGACGCGTTCGAGCGGGCCGAGGTGCGCGCGGTGACGGCCGACCCCGACCACGCCGAGCACGCGCGCGCGGTGGCCTCGGGCGACGTGCTGGTGCTCGGCGGCGGCGCGAAGGCGCGCTCGCTGGGGGCGGGCTTCGTCGACATGGAGGCCATCGACCCGAAGGGCATCAAGCTCCCGTGGGATCTTCCCCTCGACGCGGGGCAGGCGCGCGACCTGTGCCTGATCCTCTTGCGTCCGAGCGCGTCGGGCGCGCTGCGCGTGGTGCCGGTGACCAACCACCGATGGTCGCTCTCGGCGCTCGGCGCCGCCGCCGCGTGCACGCTCAAGCCCGACGACACGGTGTACTGCGGCATCCCGCTGCATCACCCCGCGGGCGTGGTGGTGAGCGTCGGGTCGGCGCTCATGGGCGGCGCGCGCCTCGCGCTGGCCGACGGCTTCGACGCCGCGCGCTTCTGGCCCGAGGTGCGGCGCTACGGGGCCACGGTGGTGTTCTACGCGGGCGAGATGCTGCGGCCGCTCGTGCACGGCGCGCCCACGCGCAGCGAGCGCACGCACCCGGTGAGGCTCTTCGCGGGCAGCGGCATGCGCGCCGACCTGTGGAAGACCCTCGAGGAGCGCTTCGGCGCGGGCCTCATGGAGTTCTACGCCTCGACGTCGCAGCGGGTCATCATGGCCAACGCGTCGGGCGAGAAGGCGGGCGCGCTGGGTCGCCAGCTGCCGGGCAGCGTCGAGACGGCCGTGGTGCGCGTCGACCTCACGACGGGCGAAATCGCGCGCGACGCGCGCGGCCGCGTGGTGCGTGCGGGGGTGGGCGAGCCGGGGCTGCTCATCGCGCGCCTCGACGAGCACGAGGCCGCCGAGGCCACGCTGCGCGACGCCTTCACCGACGACGACCGGTGGTACGCGACGAGCGACGTGGTGCGCGTCGACCTCGACGGCGACTGCTGGTACGTCGACGCGCTCAACGGCTTCGTGCGCACGCCCGAGGGGCCGGTGTCGCTGCGCGCGGTCGAAGACGCGCTGTACTCGTTGCCCGAGGTGGAGCTCGCGGCGGCGTGGGGCCGTGACGGTGCCGTGCGCGCGTCGGTGGTGTCGCGCGAGGCCATCGCGCAGGAGCGCATCCGCGAGGCGCTGCGGTCGTTGCCCGAGCACGCGCGGCCCGCGGCGGTGGCGGTGGTCGACGCGCTGCCGATGACCGACGGGTTTCGCCCCGACCGCGCGCAGATGACGTAATTGTAGAGGTTCTAGAGCGAGCGGTGGTCGGCGAGCATGCAGCGGTCTTGCACCACGGTGATGCCCGCGGCCTCGAGCGTGCGCGCCACGGCGTCGTTGCGAATGCCCTGCTGAAACCACACCACCCTCGGGAGGGGCCTCATCGCGAGGATCTCGTCGACGTGCGCGGGGAGCGCCTCGGCGCGGCGAAACACGTCGACCACGTCGACGGCGACGGCGAGCTCGGGGAGCGAGCCCACGACGTGTGCGCCCCACAGCGTGCGCCCGACGAGCGTGCCATTCACGGGCAGTACGGTGTACCCAGTCGCGTGCAGGTAGTCGGGCACATAGAACGCGGGGCGCTGCGCCTCGTAGTGGGCGCCGAGCACGGCGACGGTGCGCGCCGTGCGAAGAATGGAGGCGATCGCGGGGGGCACCATCGCGGCTACACCTTGAGGTCGGCGAAGCGCTCGCG
>CAISKJ010000569.1 GCA_903885885.1 uncultured delta proteobacterium | reverse complement strand
GCCGCCCCGCGAACATACGACGTGGATGCCTTCGAGGTCGTTGATGTCGATGCCGTCGACGCGGGCCTCGCTGACCTCGCGCCGACCGACCACGACGAACACTGCGTTCGCTGCGTGCACCTCTCGCCCGAAGATCATCGCGAGTCGCAGGATCTCGGGACGGATCGCGCGCTGGCTCATTCGTGTGCGCGCGTGGGCCGTGACGATGGGCGCGCGTCGGCCCCCGCTGACGTGGGTGTGCTTCATGGTCGTCTCCTCTTCCATGACGCGCGGAGAGGCCCTTGCCTGACATGGGTAGACGACGGCACCTCTGCGCGATGTTGTTTACGACCTCGTAAAGGAGGGCGGAGCCACGCATAACGCCCGCGGTGGCGGTGAGCGAGCAACTGGAGTTGGTGTCGCGCGTCGCTCCTCGTCTTACAGACGAAGCGTTGCAGCCCGCGAGACGCATCATCGCCGGCGAACCACGCGAAGCGCCCGAACGCGCTCTCGACGACGGCTCCGTCGTTACCGCGAGGCTGCGGCCACGACGGGCGTGAACACCAGCACGGCGATCTCGTTGCGCCCCATCTCCTGCGCGCATCGCACCTCACGCAGTCGCATGAGGCCGAGATCGCGGAGGCCGACGCGCACGTGGACGGGATCGCCCCCCACAGGTTTCAACACGCCCGCCGCGAAGAGTTGCAGCGCCGTGGGCATCTGCGTGTAGATCGTCGCCGCCCCATCGTCGCCCACCGTGCCCCGATGGCGCTCGACGGGGAAGCACAGCGACGCGGTCGCCGTCATGCGAACCATCACCTCGTCGAAGAAGCGCCCGCCGATCGCGATGCGCAGCTCCGCCGGCGGTGGCACCTCGGCCTCGACGCCTTCGGGGAGCTGCGCGACGCAGGTGAGTTCAACGCGCCCGTCTGCGCCGCGGTCGAACGACCACGATGCCACGATGCGCGGATCGAACGGCGGAAACGCGCGATACCTCGCCGACAGCAGGTCGAAATCGGCGGCGAGTCCGCGCGGCGCCGACGGGGCGTGCGACGCCTTGCGCAGCTCCGCGAGGGGACCGGGCTTCTGCCAGTGGGGCTCGGCCATGACGTGCGCGTTCCAGACCGAGATCGCGAGTTCGACCAGGCGTCGCGCGTCGTCCGCGGGCACCGGCGCGCGGGCCTCAAGGAGCGGAGTTACGAGTTCGAGAATCAACGCGGAGAGCGGACGCTCGGGGACGCGGACGATCGTTCGTGTCGTTGGGTCACGCTGGCTCGTTCGGCTCATGGGCATACTCAGCGCTCTGCGGTTCCGGTTGCATGCCAGTAGCATTGAACAGACGAGGGAACGCTCGCCAACAACGAGCGCAGGGGCTCTCGGTCTGGCGCGACGCGTTGGGCGCGCTCACTCGGCGTCGTTGTGTTCGACGAAGATGTCGTCGAGCGCGTTCGCCCTGACGGCGCGCGTGATCCATCGTCGGAGCAGGGTGACGTCGTCGCATCCGATGATGCGCGCGCGGTCGGCATCTGCGACCGTGAACCCGCGCGCTTCGAGCATCACCACGAGCGCGTTCGCCTCGCCGCGAACCTCGCCGCGGGCCTCGCCAATGGACTCGATTTCACGGCGCAGGGCGAGGTAGGCGGGCGACGGCGGGATCACGATCGGGTTCATCAGCATCTCCCGTACGACGGCGACCAGCGGGTCGCCGAGCATTGAAATCATCGCCTGTACGAGCACCTGACGCAACTGCGCGTCGGGGGCCGCCTCGATCACCTCGACCACGGCGCGCACCACCTCTTGCGCGTCGCGCCCGCGTTGGTCGTGCACCGCCCACGCGGCGAGGAGCGCCAGCTCGGGGTTGCCCGTGGCCAGCAGCCGCTCGGCCTCGACGCGCGTGAGCTGCAACACCACGGGCTCGAGCCACAGGCGCGTGCCACCGGGGCCCGCCACGCGCGCCACCTCGCGCGCCCAGGCCGCGACGCTCGCGTCGTGCGTGAGCACGATGACGTCGCCCATCGCCCCGCGCGTGTCGAGCAACACGCCCGCCGCGGAGAGCCACCGACGCTGCTTGTCGTCATCGCGCCCCAGTTGCACCTCGACCACCACCCACGGACCGCGCTCGCCCTCGGCGACCAGCACGAGGTCGGGACGCACCTCCAGCGGGTTGGCCACGCGCAGCGTCGAGTCGGCCGCGGCGACGTCGTCGGGCAGACCGACGCGCCCCAGCGTGCGAAGGAGCAGGTCGAGCAGATCGGGGCGCTGCGAGAGCAACGCGACGAGGGTCTCATGCGCAGGTCCCGGCATCGCTCGGCCCTACCGCAGGGGCGCGCAAGGCTCCAGTTCGCGGCAGGTCGCAGCGATCACCATCGCCGACTACGCGTCACGAAAACGATGGGCGTCGGCAGCGGCGACCTCCCCCCGACGGTGCCATCATGCAGGCGCGCGAGGCGCGGGGCCTCGTCGGTGACGCCCAGCAGCCAAGCGAGCGAGCCGCCGAGCGCTCGCGCGGTGCGCACTACCGCCGAGCGTCGCGCAGCTCGTGGAATCGTCCCCCTGGCGATCTAGACAGTGGTGAAGGTGTGCAGGTCGCCGAGCAGTTCGTGAACGGCGTCGAGCTTGCGCCGCAAGCGGGCGTTGTTGCGCACAGCGATCTGCTCTCCGTTGAACGAGAGTCGCGTGCGCCACGTGGAGCGGTTCGTGAGATAGGCCGCGAGCGTCTCGCAGAAATCCTCTTCTCGGTCGCAGGTGGCATAGCCGCTGACGAAGCCCGCAGGGCGTGTCCGCTCCGCGGCGGCGTTGCTCTCCTCCTCGTATGCGTCATCGTCGATCGTGCGTTGCGTGAAGGGCCCCAGGTAGTCGCCGACCTCGTGGTGCTCCACGATCGCGTGACCCATCTCATGGAACACAAACTCCCGCAGCGCGGGCGCGCGAAGGGGCATCGGCGCGATACGCACCGTGGCCGCAAATAGGAGGCGGTCGCGCGGCAGGTAACGGCCCTCGCGCGGCCCCGAAAGCACCAGCACCCGACGCACGCCGCTGTCGAAGTTGAACTCTGCCTCGCAGCCCTCGATGAGGCGCACGGCCGCGTTGGCGATCGGTTGGTGCCGCCTCGTGACGATGTCGATGACCCTGGTGATGAACAGCATCGCGCGCTCCACAATACGATCAACGCTCGCTCGTAGTCGCCTCGGCTTCATGCGAAGTGCGGGAGAGAGACGCACTCCCGAGGGAAGCTCAGTATGCTGCGCGCGATGACGCGCCACTTCAACACGGCCGGGCCCTGCAAGCCGGAGTTCCACTACATGCTCCCGCCCGAGCGACGCCTGCCCGAGGTGCGAGCGCTCGTCGAACAGCAGGCGTATTTTGTGGTGCATGCGCCGCGGCAGGTCGGCAAAACAACGGCGCTGCTCTCGCTCGCGAAGTCGCTCACCGCCGAAGGTCGCTTCGCGGCGGTCACGGTCACCATGGAGACTGGCGCGGCCTTCCCCGACGACATCGGCGCCGCGGAAGATGCGATCCTCGCGTCGTGGCGGAGCCGTGCGGAGTCGTGGCTCCCGCCGACGCTCCGCCCGCCGCCGTGGCCCCAGGTTGCGGCGGGCTCGCGCATCAGCGCCGCGCTCGCCGCGTGGGCGCGCGCATGCCCGCGTCCGCTGGTTGCGTTTCTCGACGAGATCGACGCGCTCCGCGATCGGGTGCTCCTCTCGGTGCTGCGGCAGCTGCGCGAGGGTCACCCCAATCGCCCTGAAGGCTTTCCGTGGTCGCTCGGCCTCGTAGGTTTGCGTGACGTGCGCGACGACAAGATCGCCTCGGGCGGCTCGGACTCGTTGCACACGGCCTCGCCCTTCAACATCAAGGCCGAGTCGCTCACGATGCGCTCGTTCACGGCCGACGAGGTCGAAGCGCTCTACGCGCAGCACACGGCAGACACCGGTCAGCGCTTCGAAGACGCAGCGGTCGACCGCGCCGTTGAGCTCACCCGCGGACAGCCCTGGCTCGTCAACGCGCTCGCGCGTCAGCTCGTGCAGACGCTCGTCACCGATCGCGCGCGCGCCATCACAGCGTCCGATGTCGACCGCGCGAAAGACCTTCTCATCGAGCGTCAGGATACGCACCTCGACTCGCTCGCCGAGCGCCTCCGTGACCCGCGCGTACGCGCGGTGATCGAGCCCATGATTCAAGGTGAGAACCTCGCGCCCATCGCGCCCGACGACCTGCGCTTCGTGAAAGACCTCGGGCTCGTGAGCGAGCGCGGCGACGGCGGCATCGAGATCGCCAACCCGATCTACCGCGAGATCATCGCGCGGCAGCTCACGGTGACGGTGCGTGCGTCGCTGCCCACGATCACACCGTCGTGGCTCGACGCAGAAGGGCACCTCGACGCCGACAAGCTGCTCGAGGTCTTCGTCGAGTTCTGGCTGGGCCACGGCGAGGCGCTGCTCGGGTCGTCGCCCTACAACGAAGCCGCTCCGCACCTCGTCTTGATGGCCTTCTTGCAGCGCGTGGTAAACGGCGGAGGGCGCATCGACCGCGAGTACGCCATCGGCTCCAAGCGCCTCGACCTCTGCGCCGAGTTTCACGGCGAGCGGCTCGCCATCGAGGTGAAGACCTGGCGCGACTCCGACAAGACCGCCGACCCCGCCGTCGAGGGCCTCCGTCAGCTCGACGGATACCTCGCCCGCCTCGGCCTCGCGCGGGGATGGCTCGTGCTCTTCGACCAGCGCAAGAGCGCGCCGCCGCTGCCCGAGCGGCAGAGGCGCGAGCGGCTCGTCACCGCGAACGGGCGCACCGTCGACCTCGTGCGTCTGTAATCATGCGCTTCGCCACCTTCGCCAGCGCGGAGTAGGCCGGCGCACCGCGAGTCGGCTGGGATTGAAGTCGTTGCCGGTACGAGTACCCGGCGTAAGGAGCCTCCGAAGAATAACTTCGCTGTTTCAAGACGCCATCAAATCGGGGTAGAGCTCCGGGGTGACCGATGACGACGAGGACCGCGTCCGAGCGAAGTACACGTCGCTGGCTCCGACGATGAGCGAGGCGGCGACGCGACTGTGGGCCGCCGCGGAAGCCCGCGCG
>CAISKJ010000568.1 GCA_903885885.1 uncultured delta proteobacterium | reverse complement strand
GTGCGCTTCGGTCGCCTCGTGGGCTCGTCGGTGGCCATGCGCGAGGTCTTCGCGGTGCTCGAGCGCATCGCGGCGAGCGACATCACCGTGCTCGTCGAGGGCGAGACGGGCACGGGCAAAGAGCTCGTCGCCGACGCCGTGCACCGCCACGGTCCGCGCGCCGGCGGGCCCTTCATCGCGCTCGACTGCGGCGCCGTTCCGCGCGACGCGCTCGAGGGCGAGCTCTTCGGCGTCGAGAAGTCGGCCGACGGGCAGCGCGCGCGCCAGGGCGCGTTCGTGGCCGCCGAGGGCGGCACGCTCTTCCTCGACGAGGTGACCGAGCTCCCGCCGGAGCTCCAGTCGAAGCTCCTGCGCGTCATCGAGGCCCACGAGGTGCGCCCCGTCGGCTCCGACAAGGCCGTCGCGATCGACGCGCGCGTGGTGGCCTCGACGGCGCGCAACCTCCCGCGCGAGGTCAAAGAGGGCCGCTTCCGGCAAGACCTCTACTATCGCCTCGCGGCGGTGGTGGTGAAGCTCCCGCCGCTGCGCTCGCGCCTCGAAGACGTGCCGGTGCTCGTCGACACCATTCTCGATGACCTCAACCGTCGCCGCGCCGTGCAGGGCCTCGCGCCCTACCCCGGGCTCGACCACCGCGCGATGGAGCTCCTCGCGCACTACGACTTCCCGGGCAACGTGCGCGAGCTGCGCAACCTCGTCGAGCGCTTCGCCGTGCTGGGCCCCGACCCGACGGCCCTCGCGCGCGGCCACGTGAGCCTCGAGCGCCCCGGCGGCCACGAGATTCGCACCGACCTGCCCTTCCACGACGCCAAAGAGATCTGGACCGAGATCTTCGAGAAGACCTACCTCACGAAGCTCCTCTCGTCGCACCAGAGCAACGTGTCGGCCGCCGCGCGCACCTCGGGCATCGACCGCCGCCACCTGCAGCGCCTCATGGTGAAGCACGACCTCCGCGAGCGCGAAACCATGGCGCCGCCGCCCCCGTCGGGGCAGACCGGCAACTGGCACGCGCAGGGCGGTTCGTCGGGCTCATCGACCTGATTCTTCAGCCCTCACCACCAACGCATAGGCATGCGCCATGACGGTCTCGGCCGCGTCGAGGTCGCGGGTGTTGACCGTGGGCGTGCGCAGCGCGACCACCTCGCCCCCCGGCAGCGGCGTTTGCAGGAGGTGACGCGCGGCCTCGCGCGCGGCCTCGGGCGCGTCGGCGTCGTTGGCGAGCCCCTGGAGGTGATCCATGTACGAGCGCCCGTAGCGCGCGTCGGGCGCGTCGGCGATTGCCAGCAGGCCGTTGAGGGCGACGCCGGCCGCGCGGCGGCACCCGGCGAGGCCCGCGCGCGCGTTGCGGCGGGTGTAGGCCGCGCGCGCCTGCTCGAGCTCGCCGAGCGACGCGCGCACCCACTCGCGGGGCGTGAAGCGATAGAGCCAGTGGTCGGGGTCGCGCGGGGGCATCGCGTCAGTCGCGCTTCACGTTGAGCGCGCGGATCTTCTTGTGCAGGTTGGTGCGCTCGAGGCCGAGCAGCGTGGCGGCGCGCGAGATGTTCCAGTCGACCTCGCGCAGCGTCTCGACGATGTAGTGGCGCTCGGCGTTGTCGCGGTACTCGCGCAGTGAGGCGCGCGTCCCGGGGGCCGAGGGCGGGGCAGGGGGCAGGTCGTCGTCGTCGTCGGGGGGCGACGAGGCGCGGGTGGTGGGGGCGGCGCCAAAGGTCTTCTCGCGCAGCTCGCGCGAGAGGCGCGACTCCTCGGGGAGGTCCATCACGGTGATCTCGTCGCCCGAGAGGATCACGAGGCGCTCGACGAGGTTCTTGAGCTCGCGCACGTTGCCGGGAAATCCCCGGCGCTGCAGCTCGTCGAGCACCTCGGGCTCGAGGGGCTTGGGCTTGAACCCGTTCTCACGCGAGAACTCGTCGACGAAGTGCCGCACGAGGCGCGGAATGTCATCGGGGCGCTCGCGCAGCGACGGCGAGCGCAGCGGCACCACGTTGAGCCGAAAGTAGAGGTCTTCGCGGAAGCGGCCCTCTTTGACCTCGCGCTCGAGGTCCTTGTTGGTGGCCGCGATCACGCGCACATCGACGGTGATCACCTGGTCGCTCCCGACGCGCATCACCTCGCCCGATTGGAGCGCACGCAGCACCTTGGACTGCGCCGCGAGCGGCATGTCGCCGATCTCGTCGAGGAAGAGCGTGCCCTTGTCGGCCGCTTCGAAGTGACCGCGCTTGCGCGCGACGGCGCCCGTGAACGAGCCCTTCTCGTGGCCGAAGAGCTCGGACTCGACGAGCTCGGCGGGGATGGCCGCGCAGTTGACCTTCACGAAGGCCGCGTCTTTGCGCGGCGAGAGGCGGTGCATGGCGCGCGCGATGAGCTCCTTGCCCGTGCCCGACTCGCCCGTGATGAGCACCCGGCCGCGCGTGGGCGCCACCTTCTCGACCTCGGCGAAGAGCCGTCGCATCGCCGGGCTGTCGCCCACCATCTCTTCGCGCGCGCCTACGGTGGTGCGCAGGCTGCGCACCTCGCGCTCGAGGTGGGCCGTGCGCAGCGCGTTGCGGACGCTCACCAGCACGCGGTCGCGGTCGAGGGGCTTCTCGAAGAAGTCTGTGGCGCCGAGCTTCACGGCGTCGACGGCCTCGGAGACCGACGCGTGGCCCGAGATGACGATCACGGGCATCGCCGCGAGGTCGGGCGCCTTGCGCACGCGCTGGAGCAGCTCGATGCCCGACATGCCCGGCAGGCGGATGTCGGTCACCACCACGTCGATGGACTCTTCGTGGAGCAGCGCGAGGCCCGCCTCGGCCGTCTCGACGTCGCGCACGTCGATGCCGT
>CAISKJ010000567.1 GCA_903885885.1 uncultured delta proteobacterium | reverse complement strand
TCGGGCGCGAGCTCGCCGAGGCACACGCGTCGACCGTGGAGCGCGCCGAGGCCGTGCACGTGGGCGGGCACAACCCCGAGCGCGTCGAGGCCGTCGACGAGGGCGCAGGGGCCGCCGTCGCGCTGCGTGAGCACGACCTCGTCGCCGCGGAGCAGCACCCAGAGCGCGTCGTCGGGGAGGGGTGAGGGGACGGCCTCGCACGCGGGGTCGAACCCGTCGGGCGAGGCGGCGGTAACGTGGATCACGCCGCGGCCGCGCGCGCGTGCTTCTCGATGAGGCGACCGACGCCGGGGACGGCGGCTTCGACGTGCTTCTTCGCCTCGGGGCGGAGGCGCTCGTAGGCGCTCTTCAGCGAGGTGTGGCGCGTGACGCGGGCGCGGCCGTCGGTGATGGCGAGGAGCGCGTCGGCGAGCTCGCTCTTGCGGCCCGTGAGGTAGTCGGGCAACGACTTGCCGGCCCCTTTGGTGGCGTGGTCTTGGTAGAAGGGGTCGAGGCGCCCCGCGAAATCGTCGAGGAGGGCGTCGATGGTGTCGGGGATGATGCCCGGGCGAAACGACTTCACGACCTTGAAGCCGCCCTTGATGGCGAGGCCCGAGAGCCCGCCCTTCGAGTCGACCTCGGCGTCGAGAAGCGCCTCGGCGTCGCGCACGACCTGCTTGCGGCGCGCGGGATCGGTGAGAACAGATTTGAGATCGGCCATCGTGGTCAGTCGCTCCGTGCGAAGATGGAGGGAGACGTCGTTGCGGTAGAGGCTGGGCGCGGTGCCTAGCGGTGCCAGGGCACGTCGAGGCCGCGCGCGGTGCCCATCTCGTAGCGCACGAGCCCGCGGCCCGTGGCGATGTAGATGTCGGTGCACGAGAGGGGCCCGACGCCGAACTCGACGTTGGCCGGCGCCGAGAGGCCCGTGACGAGGTCTTCGCTGGTCGAGCCGTCGGGCGCGATGCGCACGAGGCGACCCATGCGCTGGTCGGTGACGTAGGCCGCGCCGGTGGCGTCGAAGGCGAGGCCGTCGAGGCTGCCGAGGCCGGTGATCACCGTGTCGCGCGCGGTCTCGGCGCCGTCGGTGAGCGTGAGGCGGTAGAGGGTGCCGCGGCCGTAGCTGTCGACGTACAGGCTGCCGTTGTAGAACGCGACGCCGTTGGCCTGCGTGATGGTGCTCGTGGTCACGCGCGTGCGCATGCCGCTCGCGTCGACGCGGTACACGTGGCTGCCGTTGAAATCGCTGTAGTAGAGAAAGCCGTCGGGGCCCATGGTGAGCCCGTTGGGGCCGCCCGCGCCGGTGAGGAAGGCCGTGGCCATCGGCGGATCGGACGAGAGGTCGACGGAGAAGATCGTGCCGTTGCCCGGCGAGCCCACGTAGAGCTTGCGGCGCGGCGCGTCGAGGGCGAGGCCCCACACGGTGGAGGCGCCCGCGAGGCGCACCCACGAGCCCGTGCGCACGCCGTCGGGGGTGATGCGGCCGACGCCGCCCGACTGGCTGTAGTAGATCGTGCCGTCGGCGGCGATCACGACCCCTTCGGTGCCGTTCGTGCCTGTGAGGGCGGGTCGCGCGCTGCCGCACGCGCCGGCGGGCGCATCGACGGCGGGCGCATCGACGGCGGGCGCGTCGACGGCGGGCGCATCGACGGCGGGCGCGTCGGACTCGGTCGCATCGGACGCGGGCGCGTCGACGGCGGGCGTGTCGGCGGTGACGCTGCCGTCGGCCGCGGGGGTGGTGTTGTTGTCGCCGCAGGCCGCGAGCGACGCGCAGAGCACGAAGACGAAGGAGGTGCGCATCACGATGAGGCCGCGGTTTTCGCCCTATTCTTCAAGGAATGCAAGGGAGAGCACCGTTGCCTCTGCGGGGCGGTTGCCGGTAGTCTCGCGCGCGATGAACCGGTTGATGTCCCTCGCGTTCGCGATCCTTTGCGTGGCGGCCTGCGCGCGCTCGTCGGCACGCCCGCAGGCGCAGCGCGCCGTTCGCGCGCAGCCGGCGGCCACGGCGCGCCCCGCGGCGCTCCCCCCGATGCCCTCGGCCGAGGAGCACGAGGCCGAAGAGCAGCGCGAGCTCATGGAGGCCGTGCGCGGCATGTCGGCCTTCGCGCCCGACGACGAGGGCGCGCGCGGCTTCGTCGCGGCCTTCGCGCACGAGTGCGCCATGCGCGACCGCGAGGGCATCGAGCGCTTCGAACACGAGCTCACGGCCGACCGCACGCGCTTCGACCTCGCGCTCGACTTCGAGGGCGCGCGGCAGCTGCGCGACCGGGTGATCCCCACCATCGAGCCGGGCGTCCGCGCGCTCGCGCAGCGCCTCGGCGCCCTGCGCGGTCCGCTCACCGTCACGGTGCGCTCGGCCCTCGGGGGCGACTTCGCCGACGGCCAGGCGCACGGGTTCAACCCCGCCATCACGACGGTGCGCGCTCACCTTCGCAGCGCGGTGCGCTTTCACCGCGTCGAGGTCGCGGGGGCCGACGGGCAGCGCGTGGTCATCGAGCCGATGGCCTACCTCGCCGGCCGATGGACGTGGATCGGCGAGCCCTGGAGCGCCGTCACTCCGACCGTTCCCGCGACGCCCGTCGCCGGTCCCGCGGGCATCGCCGCGGCGCACTGATCGCGCTCCGCGCCTCAACGCCTCCCGCCGATGACCCGCCTCGCCCTCTCCCTCGCGCTCGTGGTGTTCGCGTCGAGCGCCCCCGCGCAGACGCCGCCCGCGCCTGCGCCCGCCGCGCCCGTCGAGCGCACCGAGCGCGAGGTGTGCGACGCCGTCGAGGCCATGCTCGCCGCCTCGCAGTTCGCCGACGCGCGCGCGCTCCTCGACGACGAGATCGCTCGCCGCGGCGTCGACCTCCGCTCGACGAGCCCCCTCGCGGTGCTGCGCCGCCTCACCGACGCGATGGAGCAGCGCGCCGCCCCCGCGCTCCCTCCGCCGCCGCCCGCGGCCCCGCCCGCGCCCACGCCTGCGCCCACCGCGCACCAGGACGATCGTACCACCCTCGAGGCCGTGTCGCTCTACGCCACGACGGTGAGCTACGGCCTCGTCACGGGCGCGTGGCTCAACGCCCAGTTCGACATCAGCGACCTCAAGGCCGCGCCGTGGATACCCCTCGTGGGCGCCGGCGCGGGCGTGGTGGCGGCGTACCTGGCCGACAACCCGCGGGCCATCCGCCGGGGCGTCCCGACGGCCATGGGGGCGGGCCTCACGCTGGGTCTCCTCGGGGGCGCCGCCCTCGGCGTGCAGGGCTGGCGCACGGGGCAGTGGGGCATCCCCACGATGAGCACGATCGCGTGGACGGGCGCCACCGTGGGGCTCGGCGCCGGCGTGGGTCTCGCGCTGCTCACCGACGCGCAGCCGGGGGTGAGCTCGTTCGTGCTCTCGGGCGGGTTCTGGGGAGCCGTGCTCGGGTTCATGACCGCGTACGCCGTCGAAGAAGACCGACACTTCGGGAGCTTCGCGCTCGCGGGCGAGGCCATCGGCGTGGCGGCCTCGGCGGCCACCGCGGGCCTCTTGCACCCGACGCATTCGCAGGTGCGCTGGATGGACCTCGGGGTGCTCGCGGGCGGCCTCGTGGGCACGGGCATCGGGATGCTCCTCCTGCGCGAAGAGCGGGCGCCCTTCGCGGCCACCGTGCAGCTCGGCATGATCGGCGGCGGCGTAGCGGGCTTTCTCCTCGGGGCCTCGCGCGGCGGCGGTTCGCAGGGCGCGTCGGGGATCGCGCACGGCCTCGCGATGCACCCCGCGGTGGTGCCCCTCGAAGGCGGCGCGATGCTTCTGCTCACGGGGATGTGAGGCTCACCTCGGCGCCCGCCGCGGCCACCTCGGTGTCGCCGAGCGCCGGCCACGGAGGCAACGGCGCGCCCGCGAGCCACGCGCGCACCGCCGCGAGCGAGCGCG
>CAISKJ010000566.1 GCA_903885885.1 uncultured delta proteobacterium | reverse complement strand
CGACCACTTCTCCCGCAGGGTGGCCTACCACCGCGGCTTCAACGAGGGGCTCGCGCACCTCATCGAGGCGGGTTCGGACCTGTTTCTCATGCCCTCGCGCTACGAGCCCTGCGGGCTCAATCAGATGTACAGCCTGCGCTACGGCACGCCCCCCATCGTGCACGCCACCGGCGGCCTCGCCGACACCGTGCGCACGTGGGACCCGCGCGACCGCACGGGCAACGGCTTCGCGTTCGAGCACTTCACCGACGCGGGCCTCTCGTGGGCGCTGCACTACGCCCTCGACGCGTGGGGCAACGGCCAGGGCGAGGGCCGCGCCGCGTGGCGCATGCTCCAGCACAACGGCATGCGCGCGCCCCTCGGGTGGCAGCACCGCGTGGCCGAGTACGTCGACGTGTACAAGGCCCTCGGCGCGCCCTGACGGGCTTAGGGCCTGTCCTAGGCCGACGGCTGCATGAGCCCGAAGGCCGCCCCCTGCGGGTCGTCGCAGGCCGCGACGCGGTCGCCGCTCGCGAGGCGCAACGGCGCGAGGGCGTGGCCGCCGCGCGCGCGCACTTCGTCGAGCGCCGCGTCGAGGTCACGCACCCGAAAGAAGTAGAGCCACTGCGGGTGCACCTGCGGCGCCAGCGCGATGCTCGCCACGCCGCCCACGCGCGCGTTCGATGGCCCCCACGCGAAGGTGTGCACGGGGCCGAGGTCGCCCGTGTGCTCCACGGTGCCCGCGTCGCGCCAGCCGAAGAGATCGGCGTAGACGCTCCACGCGCGCGCCTCGTCGAGCGCCGTGAGCTGGTGCCACGCGACGGCGTCGGCGCGCGGGGCGTTGACCGTCGAACGCAGCGCGAGCATGGCGCCGAAGGGGTCGCGCAGCGTCACGAGCGCGGCGCCGTCGTCGGTGTGGCGCGTGGGGCCCAGGGGCGTCGCGCCGAGCGCGAGGAGCGACTGCGCGACGGCATCGACGTCGTCGACGGCGAGGTGGCCGAGCCAGTGCGGGCGCGCCCCGCGCGCGAGCGCCGCCTGCGGGAGGGCTGTGATCGTGAGCGCGGGCGACGCACCGAGGCCCGCCACGGCGCGGTAGAAATCGCGCGCGGCGTCGGCGTCGGTGGTGCGCAGCTCGTAGCTGTGAAAGGCGCCCGCGCTCACGCGCGCTTCTTCGACGCGGCGAAGGCGAGGCCCTGCGCGTTGAGGTCGATGTCGAAGCCCGTGAGCGCGCGGTCGCCCTCGTCGAGGGTGAGGCCCGCGGCGCGCGCGGCGTCTTCCATCGCGTCGGTGAGCCTCGCGCGGATCCACGCCTCGGCCTCGTTCGCGGGGTGTGCGAGCGACTGCGTGAGGAGCGACTCGGAGAGGTCGATCCACCGCGTGAGCTGGGCGGCCACCGCGTCGAGGTCGGTGAGGGCGCCGAAGTGCGTGAGGCACGCGCGCTCCATGCCCAGCGTGCGAACCTTTTCGATGGAGGCGCGGGCCTCGGCGGCGTCGAAATCCGTGGGGCTCGTGGAGGGGAACGCGAAGCGCCCCGCGCGCTGCAGCCGCGGGTACGCGAGGCCGAAGGTGTCGCCGGTGAACACCGCCGACGCGCTCGGGTCGACCACCACGAAGTGATGGTTGGCGTGCCCGCGCGTGTGCACGAAGCGCAACGACCCGGCGCCGAAGGGCACCGTGGCGCCGTCGTCGAGGGCCTTCACCCGCTCGGCCGCGACGGGCTCGATGGTGCCGTAGAGGCCGTCGAAGCGCGCGGCGCCGTAGACCGCGCGGGCGCTCGCCACGAGCTTCGACGGGTCGATGAGGTGCCGCGCCGCGCGCGGGTGCGCGAGCAGCGTGGCGTTGGGCAGCGCGCCCATGAGGGCCGACGCGCCGCCCGCGTGGTCGAGGTGCACGTGCGTGACGATGACGTAGCGCACGGCCTCGCGGGCGACGCCCTCGGCGTCGAGGCCCGCGAGCAGCGCGGCGAGGTTGCGCGCGGTGCCCGTCTCGATGAAGGCCGCCTCGCCGTCTTGCACGCGGAGGTACGAGGCGGCCAGCTGAGGTTGCACGTAGTCGCAGTCGAGGGTGACGAGGCGCGAGGTGCTCATAGAGGCGCGCGAGTGTACCCGAAGACAGCTTGCGCGCTCGCCTGCACAACGCTTGCGCGGAGCGCCGCGCGATCGGCCCTTCGAAGCGCGCGAACCCCGTGAAAAATAGGGCGGAACGCGCGTTGCTCTAGGGGCACCCACGCAACGCAACAAGGAGCGTTCTCAATGATCGGTTCAGCAAGGTCTTCGCGCGCGTGGGTGTCTGCCATTTCGGTCGTGTCGGCCCTCGCGGGCTCGTACGCGGGCACGGCGGAGGCGCACGAGGGAGGCGGCTCGTGCGGCGCCGCGGGCACGAGCCGCGTGCTCGCCACGATGCCCGTCACGTCGACGGGCTATCAGCCCACGGGCCCCTCGTACCCCGAAGGAACGGCCGTGGTGGGCAGTCGGGTCGTCGTGTCGGGCCCCGCCACCTTCGGCACCGCGGGCAACGGGAGCCCGAGCCAACTCACCGTGTTCGACCGCCACTCGGGCGCGCTGCGCATGCAGGTCCCCGTGGTGGGCGAAGACCTCGCGGCGGAGCACGCGCTGAGCGAGCTCGCCTCGTGGGGCGACTACCTCTACGCCCCGTCGACGCAGCTCGGCGTGCTGCGCTGGCGCCTCGGCGGCAACGGGCAGGCGCCCGCGCAGGAGCGCGTCTCGACACCCTTCTGCTCGGCCACGGGCGCCTTTCCCTGTCACATCGACACGAGCGCGTGTCCGGCCGACGTGCGCGCGGGATTGCCGCCGCTCCCCAACGGCATCACCGTCGACGAGCACGGCACCGCGTACGTCACCGACTCGCTGCAGGGCATCGTGTGGCGCGTGCCCGCCCGCGACGACGACGACGCGCCCGCCGCGCCGCAGGTGTTCGCGTGCAGCCGCGCGCTGCAGGGCAGCGGCTCCGAGGGGCTCTCGATGTTCGGCGCCAACGGCGTCGCGCTCTCGCACGGCGCGCTCTACGTCTCGGTGACCTTCGGCCCTCTCGAAGCCACGGGGCCCACGAGCGTGATCTATCGCATTCCCACGGCGTCGCCGACCACGCTCGAGCCCGTGTACACCTACCACGGCGCGCAGGTGGCGCCGGGCGTGGTGGTGCCGCCCATCGCCGACGGGCTGCGCGTGCACCCGCGCACGGGGCACCTCTTCGTGGTGCTGGGCGGGCAGAACCAGATCTCCGAGCTCGACATCGCGCGCTCGCCCGTCGTCGAGGTGGGGCGCTACGCGCGCGGCGGAAGCGACCACCCGTTTACCAACCCCTCGACGGTGGCCTTCTCGCCCGACGGCGACTCGGCCTACGTGAGCAACCACGCCATCACGTGCTGCCTCGCGGGCGACCCCAACCCCGCGTGCGTGTGCTCGGGCGCGCAGGGCCTCTTCGGCGTGATCGAGGTCTGCACCCGCTGAGTTGCAGACACACGCAGGGCGCATCGCTCCGGCCCGCCGCCGCGATCACAGCACGCGCGCGTGAGCGCGCTCTGCCGTCGGGCGCCGCCCGCGCAGTGGGGTTCACGGTCGATGCGCCGGAACGCCCCCGACCGTTCAACGCGTGTAGGAAGGCGCCCGGTGCACGCCGGGATTCGGGGGCGTTGGGCCCCCTCAGCCCGGGCTCTACGTACGTGGTCGCCACGCGAGGGCGCGCCTGAACTGCGCGATCGATTGGTGCATCGCAGGCGGTAGCGCGGACGCGAACTCGCAGGCGACAAAGGTTCACCAGCAACAGCCGGCGGCGGTCACGACGCCATGAGCGGCGGCCGCGCGGGCATGGCGCGACGTCCTCACGGCCGTCGGCTGTGATCGGAGCGGTTGCGAGCGCTGCAATCGTGGACGCGTGGTGGTTGGTGCAGACGTACGCGCAGCGCGTGAAACGTTCAGGCGCGCCCTCGCGGGGCGACCTCTGACGTAAAGCCCGGGCTGAGGGGGCTGAACGCCCCCGAATCCCGGCGCGCGTGAGGCGCCCGACACATGCCGGGTGCCTTCCTACACGGTTTGAACGTGCTACGGCGACCCGCCCGCGTACCCCAACACTCACCCGGCGATCACCCGCGCCACCGCGTCGGGGGCCTCGAGCACCGCGTTGTGCCCGACACCCTCGACGACGGTGTGCGTGATGCCCGCTCGCAGCCGCAGCATCTCGCGCGCGATGGCGGTGAACTTGTCGTCGCGCGCGCCCGTGATGAGCGCGATGGGCACCGTGCTCCGCGCGAGGGCGGCGCGGTACGCGGGCATCTGCCCGAGACCGAGCGCGCGCAGCGACCACGCGAGGCCCTGCGCCGTGTGCTGCGTGCGCCACGCGCGTTGCGGGGCGAGGCGCTCGGGCGGCAGCGCGCGCTGCGAGTCGAAGAGCGCGATGGACTCCCACCCGTCGACGAAGCGCGCCACGCCGTCGCGCTCGAGGGAGCGCGCGAGGGCGTCGTCGGAGCGCGCGCGGGCCTCGCGGTCGCGGGCGTCGTCGAGGCCGTAGGACACGCCCACGAGCACCACGCGCGCCACGCGCCGCGGGTGGCGCAGCGCGATCGAGAGCGCCACGCGCGCGCCCAGCGAGTAGCCCACGAGCTCGGTGCGATCGCCCGTGAGCGCCTGCGCGGCCACCGCGTCGGTGACGTCTTCGAAGCTCCCCGGCGGGGTGAAGGGCGCGGGGCCGTGACCGGGCACCCACAGGCAGCGCGCGTCGGCGTCGTTCGCGCGCTCCGTCACCTCGCGCCACGCTGCAGGCGCGCCGAGAAACCCGTGGAGGTAGACCCGGCTCACGCGCCCCAGCGGGCCGCGAGGGCGTCGCGCACGGCGGCGTGGGCCACGTCGCGCAGGAGGCGCCCCGCGCTCGGCTCGACCACGGCCTCGATCACCAGGGGGCGCGTCATGAGCCGCGCGTCGTGGAGGGCGCGCGAGAGGTCCGTCGCCGAAGTTACGCGAACGTAACCGAGGCCGAAGGTGGCCGCGGCGTGCTCGAAGGACACGGGCTGCGGGGTGGTAAACATCTGCTCGAAGCGCTCGCCGAGCTCGGTGCCGGGCGTAGCCTGACGCCCGAGGGGGAGCTGCTCGAAGATGCGCCCGCCGCCGTTCTGCACCACCACGATGGCGAGCGGGGCGCCCGCGACGCGCGCGGCGTTGAGGCCGCCGAGGTCGTGGAGGGCCGAGAGGTCGCCGAGGTACACCGCCACGAGGCGCTCGCGCGGAGTGACCGAGCGCGCGCCGGCGGCGCCCGCGACGAGGCCGTCGATGCCGCTCGCGCCGCGCTGGTGAAGCACGCGCAGCGACGCCCGGGCGAAGGTGGAGAAGGTGTCGATGTCACGCGCAAGGAGGCTGTTGCCCACGCAGAGCACGGCGTCGTCGGGGAGGGTGTTGGCGAGCGTCCACGCGATGGCGCCTTCGCTCCAGCGGGCGGCGAACTGCGCGCCGTCGAGGGCCGCGCCCGCGAGCGACTGGGCCTCGGCGATGGCGTCGCTCCAGGTGACGGTCTCGGCGCCGAGGGGGTGGCCGTCGAGGGCCGTGACGAGCGCGCGCGCGAGGTCGCCAGGCTCGGCGAGCACCACGCTCGCGGCGGTGCCGTGCGGGTCGGGCCAGCCGTGCGGGGCCACCACGTGACGGGCGATGTCGCCGTGGTCGAGCACCCACGACGCGTACGCGGGCGACGTGGGCGGGAGCCCCAGCTCGAGCACCAGGTCGGGCCGCGCGCGCTCGCGAAACGACGGCACGCGCAAGAGGGCGTCGAAGGAGGGAGCGGTCACCACCGAGCCCGCGGCGCCGAAGCGCAGGCCGCTCGTGGCCTCGGCCATGAGCACGGCGCCTGTGACACGACAGAGGTCCATCACGGCGGCGCGCGCGCTCGCCTCACACTCGGGGTCGTGCGTGAGCGTGGGGCCGCACACCACCCACGGGCGACGACCGCCACGGAGCGCCTTCGCGAGGGCGTCGACGGCCTCGCGCGACACCGTCGGGGTGGGCTCGTACACGGTCGTGGTGCCGCGCGCGAGGAGGGCCTCGACGAGGGGCTCCCACGCCTCGGCGGCGTCGACGTCGACGGGCTCGAGGGGCTT
>CAISKJ010000565.1 GCA_903885885.1 uncultured delta proteobacterium | reverse complement strand
CTGCGTCGACGAGCAGGAGAGCGGCGCGACGAGCGCGAGCGCGCCCAGGAACCGTGCGGTGCGAGCGAACATGAGATCTTCCTCCAGGTGCCTGACGGGGCGAAACGGCGCAGAGTGTTTCAACGCCCCCCGGAGCGCTGTCAACGACCTTCGCACCGCCCTCACGCCACGCGACGCGGACGCCCGCCCGTTGTGTTGCGTCGCGCTCAGCGGCGCGGGAGCGCGCGGAGCACCACGATGCGGCCCGTGGGGGTGGCCACGGTCTTCTCGTGCGAGAGGCGCGAGCGGGCGATGATGTGCGCGGCCTCGGCGAGCTCCTCTTCGGCGCGCTGGCCCTTGATGAGCATCACGCGGCCGCCGGGCTTGACGAAGGGGATGGTGAGCGGCACGAGGGCCACGAGGCGGCCCACGGCGCGCGCGGTCACCGCGTCGAAGCGGGCGCGCATCGTGGGGCCGAGCACCTCGGCGCGGTCGGCGAGCACCGTCACGTTGGTGAGCCCCAGCGCGGCGGAGACCGCCGTGAGAAACGAGGCCTTCTTCTGCGTGGCCTCGACCAGGGTGAACGCCAGGTCGGGGCGCGCGATGGCCATGGGAATGCCCGGCACGCCGCCGCCGGAGCCCACGTCGAGCACGGCCGAACCTTCGGCGAGGTCGGCCATGAGGGGCACGAGCGTGAGGGCGTCGAGGGCGTGACGCGACCAGGCCTCGGCGGGGTCGGTGATGGCCGTGAGGTTGACGAGCTCGTTCATCGCGAGGAGGCGACCGAGAAAGTCGCTGGTGCGCGCGATGGCCGGCGCGTCGAGGGTGATCCCGAGCGCGGCGAGGCGGGCGTCGAGGTCGACGGGAACGGGCAACGGAGCGGCGTCGGGGAGCGGGATCGACGGGCGCTCGGGGCGCCGCGAGGCGGGCGTAACGGGGGGCATTCAGTCTTCCTGGGAGGGACTACGAGACGCTTCGCGCAGCTCGCGGGCGCGGCGCTGGGCGGCGTCGCGGTTGTCGTAGGCGCGCACGATCTTGGCGACGAGCGGGTGGCGCACCACGTCGACGTCGGTGAAGTTGCAGAACGAGATGCCCTCGACGCCCGCGAGGAGCTGAATGGCATCGCCGAGGCCCGAGCGGCGGTTGTCGGGCAGGTCGACCTGCGTGGTGTCGCCGGTGATCACCGCCGTCGAGTCGTACCCGAGGCGCGTGAGAAACATCTTCATCTGCTCGGCGGTGGTGTTCGGCGCCTCGGCGCGGATCACGAACGACTCGTTGCGCGTGCGGCCGCGCATGAAGGCGAGCGGCGCCACCTCGATGCCGCCGCGCTGGATCAGGGCCTGGGCCTTGTCCATGTCCATCATGTCGTGCATGGCGTCGTAGAGCGGGCGAAGGTAGGGGTTTACCTTCTCGGCCAGGTCGCCCGGGAGGAAGCCCAGCTTCTCACCCGCCTCGACCGCGGGGCGCGTGAGGATGATGCGCTTGACCCGCCGCTGCGTGAGGTAGCTCACGGCCATGGCCATGGCGAGGTACGTCTTGCCGGTGCCCGCGGGGCCGATGCCGAACACGATGTCGTTCTCGCGAATGGCCTCGATGTACTTCTTCTGGGCGATGCCTTTGGGGGCGATCACCCGGTGCCGCGCGCTCACGAGCACCACGTCGTGAAACACGTCGCGGAGCTTCATGTCGGGGTGGTCGCGCAGGAGGCGTACGGCGCGCGCCACGTCGTTGGGGTGCACCTCGTTGCCTTCGCGGATCGACTGGCACAGCTCGGCGATCACGCGCTCTACAAACGCGACGTCTTCGGCGTCGCCCTGCAGGTGCACCTGATTGCCGCGCTGGCCGATGGCCACGCCGGTCTCGCCTTCGAGGGTGCGCAGGTGCTCGTTGCGCGGGCCGCAGAGGGCCACGAGCACGGCCTGATCGGCGATCTCGATCTGGGCGGTGGACGACGGCGCCGCGGCGTTGCCCTTGGGGGCTGCTCCGTGGCTCTTGGGGGTGTGCGGGTCGCGTTGAGACATCGGTGTTAAGGCCGCGACGCTAGCACACTGCTCCGCGAAACCTACGCCTTTGCGCGGTCCGAGAGCCGCTCCTCGCGGCGCCGCGCGAGGTCGTCGTCGAGAAAGCCTCGAAAGGTGTCGATGCCCTGCGCGCGCCACGCGTCGTCGAGCTTCGCGGCGAGCGCGCGGTTGTGGGCCATGAGTTCGGTGAAGGCCTCGTGCTCGGGGTCGCCGGGCGCGGGGCAGACGTGTCGGTCGTGCGTGTCGGCGGTGAAGAGCCACGTGTCGCGCGTGGGGAGGCGCTCGATCACGAGCTTCATGAACGGGTACGCGCGGTTGCCGAGGCGCAGCGCGTAGCGCGTGGGGGGATCGCCCGCGCCGCGCTCGAAGACCGGACTGTCGAACATCGCGCCGGGGTCGTGGCGGCGCAGCGCGTCGAGGAGCGCGGAGACCTCGCGCGGCGCGGCGTTCTCGTAGGCCACGGAGAGCCACGTGTCGATCGCGCGCCACACCGTGGCGGGCGGCGGTGTCCCTTTGTACATGGCTGAATCCACCTTCGACATAGAGGTTTTGGCGACGCTACCACGCGGTAGTGGCCGCGACTCGTGGTAGACCACAGCGGTGCAAGCCACGCCCTCGAACGATGTGCTGGTGGTCGAAGACGACCCCGACCTCAACGAAACCGTCGGCGCGTACCTCGAACTCGAGGGCTTCGAGTATCGCCCCGCGCTCGATGGTGTGTCGGCCCTGCGCGAGGCGCGGGTGCGGTGCCCCTCGCTGGTGCTCCTCGACCTGATGCTCCCCGACGTCGACGGGCTCGAGGTGTGTCGCCGCCTGCGGGCCGACGCGAGCACGCGCGACGTGCCCGTGGTGATTCTCTCGGCCCTCAACGAGTCGCGCTTCCGCGAGACGGCGCGCGCGCTGGGCGTGTGCGAGTACCTCACGAAGCCCTTCGACCCCGACGCGCTCCTCGCGGCCATTCGCCGCTACGCGGCGCGGTCGTAGACGCGCGTCGCGCGCTGGCGTTACGCTCGGCCCCTACGTGCCCCGACGAGCACACCCTTCGCCGGGGGGCGACCATCACCCGATGCCGACGAGCGGACGACGCCACACGATTCTCATCGTCGACGACGACCCCAACGTGATCCAGAGCGTGAGTGAGCTCCTCCGGCAGGAGCACGCGGTGCTCGGCGCGACGGGGGGCGACGACGGCCTGCGGGTGCTCGACGAGCAGCCCGTCGACGTGGTGATGAGCGACCAGCGCATGCCCTCGATCTCGGGGGTCGATTTTCTGCGCCAGGTGCGCGAGCGCCACCCCGACGTGACGCGGCTCCTCGTCACGGCCTACGCCGACGTGCGCACCGTGATCGACGCGATCAACCAGGGGCACGTGTACCGCTACATCGCGAAGCCGTGGGATCCCGACGACCTCCGCGGGGTGATCCGCGAGGCCTGCGAGCGCCACGACCTCGTGGTCGACCGCCGGCGCCTCCTCGACGAGCTGCAGACCAAGAACGCCGACCTCGAGCGCGCCAACGCCGAGCTCCAGCGCGTGAGCGACCTCAAGACCTCGTTCATTCGTGTGGCGGGCCACGAGCTGCGCACCCCGCTGGCGCTGCAGCTCGGGCTCCTGGGCCTCGCGCGTCGCGCCGACGTGGCGCCGCCGGTGCGCGACCTCCTCAGCCGCGCCGAGCGCGCCGCGCAGCGCCTCTCGCGCCGCGTCGAGCAGCTCATGGAGCTTCTCTACGCCGACCGCTTCGCGCGGCCCCTCGACCGGCAGCCCACGGACCTCGGCGCGCTCGCCCGCGACGCCGCCGACGACGTGCGCCCCTTCGTCGACCTGCGCAACCAGACGCTGCGCGTCGACGTGGGCGACGACGTGGGCTCCCTCGACGTCGACGGCCCCAAGCTCGAAGACAGCCTCAACCAGCTCCTCCTCAACGCCATCAAGTTCACGCCCGACGGCGGCGAGGTCTCGCTCGCGGTCTCGCGCGCCGAGGGCGCGGTGCGCATCGCGGTGTCGGACACCGGCGTGGGCATCGAGCCCGAGCTCCTGCCGCACGTGTTCGAACCGTTCTTTACGGGCCTCGACGCCGCGCACCACTCGTCGGGGCACTTCGAGTTCGGCGCGCGCGGCCTCGGCCTCGGGCTCAGCGTGGTGAAGACCTTCGTGGCCCTGCACGGCGGCCGCGTGGGCGTTCGCAGCGAGCCCGGCCGCGGCACCACGATCACCATCGAGCTGCCCGAACGCGCGTAACTGCCGCGGGTCGGGCGGAGTAGGCGCGCCGAGGGAGCATCGCATGGCAAGGCGCTTCGTGATCATTGGCAACGGCGTGGCGGGCATCACCGCTGCGATGACCCTGCGCGAGCGCGACCCGCTCGCGACCATCACCGTGATCGGCGCCGAGACGCCGTACTTCTTCTCGCGCACGGCGCTCATGTATGCGTACATGAACACGCTCGAGCGCCGCGACATGGAGCCCTTCGAGCGCAAGGTGTACCGCGAGCGCCGCGTCGACCTCGTGTTCGATCGCGTGACCGACCTCGACGCCGCCGCGCGCACCGTCACCACCGCGAAGGGCGCCGTGCACCCCTACGACGGGCTGCTCGTCGCCACCGGGTCGACGCCGCGCGCGCTCGCGGCGCCGGGCCTCGACGACGCCCTCGACGGCGTGGTGCGCTTCGTCTCGATGCAAGACCTCGACGCCTGCGAGCGCCTCACGCCGAGCACGCGCGAGGCCGTGGTGGTAGGCGGCGGGCTCATCGGCATCGAGCTCGTCGAGTGCCTCGTGCACCACGGGGTGCGCACCACGTTTCTCGTGCGCGAGCCGTGGTACTGGCCCGTGGCGCTCGCGCGCGAAGAGGGCGCGATGGTCACCGCGCACATGCGATCGCACGGCGTCGACGTGCGCCACGAGGCCGAGGTGGCCTCCGTCGAGCGCGACGACGCGGGGCGCGTGCGGGCGGTGCGCACGAAGGGCGGCGACGCGCTCGCGTGTCAGATGCTCGGCGTGTGCATCGGCGTCGAGCCCGCCGTCGCGTGGATGCGCGCGCTCACCACGCCGCCGAAGATCGACCGCGGCGTGGCCGTCGACGCCACGCTGAAGACCTCGCTCGACGGCGTGTGGGCCGCGGGCGACTGCGCCGAGGTCACGCTCGACACGGGGGCGCGGGTGCTCGAACCGATCTGGTACGCGGCGAAGCGTCAGGGGGCGCTGGCCGCGCGCAACATGACGGGCAGGCCCGCCCGCTACGCGCCGCCCACGTTCTTCAACAGCGCGAAGTTCTTCGAGGTCGAGTACACGACGGTGGGCGACCTTGTTGCCGCGCCGCAGGGAGCCGCGAGCGTGTTTCGCAAGCATCGCACGAAGAACATTTCGCAGCGCATCGTGCACCACGACGGCAAGGTGATCGGCTTCAACATGCTCGGCTCGCGGTGGGACCACGCCGTGCTCGCGCGCTGGATCGACGAGGAGCGCCCCCTCGCGTGGTGCCTCGCGCACCTGCGCGACGCGCAGTTCGACGTGGAGTTTGGCCGCGCCGACCTCGGCGCGATGCGCGAAGAGGAGCTCCCGCTGGCCGTGCCCTCGCGCGGGGTCGCCTGATGCGCCGCGCAGGCACGCTGGCGAGGCTCTCGCACGACGTTACGCACCGGGGGGTCAGCGCGTGGGCGCTCTCGGCCCTGCTGCTGGGGTTCTACTTCGGGCTCTACCTCACGGCCGAAACGAAGCGCCTCCTCGCCTGGCTCGGCGTGGCCGCGCCCGACGTAGCGCCCGCCCACCTGCACGACCTCGCGGCCAACGCGGCGATGCACCTGCG
>CAISKJ010000564.1 GCA_903885885.1 uncultured delta proteobacterium | reverse complement strand
GGGCGTCGTCGGGCCCCGCCTCGCGCAGCGGCGACGCTGCGTCGAGCGGGGGCATCAGGGCCAGCCAGGGACGGATCGAGATCATGGCAACCACGCAGTAGGCTCCGCCCCGGCGAAGGTGACGCGAGGGGCGCGCGAGCCCTGCGGCACCATAGTACACCGAGCGAATAGGGCGAATAGCCTATTCCGATACGAGGGCCCGCAGCAAGCCGCGAGTGCCGCGCACGCCCCTACACCGCGGGCGCCGCGACCCTCGACGAAGGTGCTGCCGTGGTGCGGTCAGTCTGCGAGGGGGAGCGAGAAGGCGAGGTGAAACGGGATGCCCGCGAGCGACGGGTGCGCCGACACCTGGAGCACCGCGCTGCGCGCGCCGTCTTTGTCGGTGACCACCTGCGCTTCGAACTTGGCCGCCTCGGCCGCCGCGGGGAAGAGAAACACCGTCGCGGCCTGCTCGAAGAGGAGCTTCACCTCGGGCTCGGGCGCCTTGGCCGGGAGCTGCGCGAGCACCCAGCGCGCGAAGCGCACGATGCGCCCCGTGAGAATCTGCGCGGGCAGCGGCACCAGGTCTTCGCCCTCGCGCGCCGTGGGCACGCTCTTGAGCACCAGGTTGCCCGAGTTGCGACGGCTCCCGAAGCCGATGATGCCGAGGCGCGCCAGCGTGCTCTGCGCCGTCGCCGAGTAGAACGCCTCGGTGGGCACGAGCATCCCCGCGTCGCGCCCGGTGGGGAGCTCCCACGAGCCCGGCGCGGTCATCGAGACGTTCTCGCCCACCACCTGCGCGTAGGCGCCGGTGCGCTGATAGCTCGCCGCGAGCATCGCGCCGAGGGCCATCACCGGCGAGCCGAACACCACGCGCTTGCCCGCGCCGGTGCCCTCGAGGCGCAGCACCACGCGGTTCGCAACCACCGAGAGCCAGCGCGAGGCCTCATCCTGCCGAAGCGCCTTCCATTCGGCGGGGAGGCCGCCGCCCTCGTCTTCGATGCGCGACGCCACGGCGCCCGCCTCGGCCACGCCGAAGAAGCCGTATGTGACGCCCGCGATCACGGGGATGTCATGGTCGGCGCCCAGGTTGGCCCACGCGCTGAGGGCGTCGACGTCGCCCGCGAGGTCGTGCACGAACACCGCGTCGGGGAGCTCGTCTTGCTCGGTCTCCGCGAGGTCGGCGCGCACCGCATCGATCGCGTCGGCGGGCGCCACGTCGAGCACATCGACGGCCATGCCCGCGCCCGTGGGCGACGCGTCGACGAGGAGCTTCAGGCCCCGCCACGCGCTCTCGAGCGCGGCCACGCCGGGCTCCTTCAACACGTCGACCGCGGTGGCGAACACCTCGGCCTCGACGAGGTCGCGCGCCGCCCTGCCCGCCGAGGCCGTGGTCGCGGGCGCCGAGGGCTCGCGCACGGCCTTGAGAAAGCTCCCGATGGCGCTCGACGCGGTGGGGGCCGCGACGGCGGGCGTCGGCGACGCGAGGAGGTCGTCGACCGAGAGGCCGCTCGACGCGGGCGCGCTCGGCGCAGCGACTGCGGCCGCGGGGGCGGGCTTCGCGACGCCGAGCTTCGCGCGCAGCGCCGTGGCGAGCTTGCCGTCGCCCACGAGCTCGATCACCCGCGCGATCGCGGCCTGCGGGTCGGGGCGCTTCGTGGGGTCGGTGTGCGCGAGCGCGGCGGCGAGCGCGGCGAGCTCCTTGAGCACCGCGATGTTGGCCACCACCTCGCTGGTCTGAAACGACTTGAAGGTCGGAAACGACACCTCGAAGGCGCGCGTGCTGTCACCGCCCAAACGGTCGGTCACCGTGGCGCGCGCGCCCACCTTCGCGGCCTCGAGCGCCGCCGGGAGCTCGTTGGCGCTCAGCCGCATGCGACGACCCGTGGGCGTCGCGCTGAAGGCGCCCGCTACGAGCCAGCGAACGCTCACGCCCGTCTTCTGTTCGGTTGCTTCCATCGATGCTGTCTCCGGTCAGATTCCGCCGTCCATGGGGTCGCCGCGGAAGTCGTCGCCGCCGTCGACCACGTCGGCCCCGTCGGCCGAGGCGTCGCGCGGGGCGCCCGCGTCACGGATGCGATCGACGCGCGCCTCTTGCGACAGCACGCGGCTCCACAGCGACGGGTCCGACGACACGAAGGTGTTGCCCACCACGTACACGGCGCGGTCTTGCCCCGCGCGGCGGTAGGGCCTCGGCGGGTCGTCGGGGCGCGACGGATCGCGGTCTTGCACCGTCACCGTCTCGTGCACCTGCACGCCCTCACCGCGCACCTGAATGGCCGTCGCGAGCTGGAACGTGCGGCGCCACCCCGAGTCGAGCGTCACGTTGGCGTCGCGCTGAAACTCGAAGCGCGCGGGACCATAACAACGCCCGTGGACGCTCCGCAGGGGCTCCGGCAGAAAGCGCGCGCCGCCCGTGCCCACCGAGCGCAGCAGCATGAGACGGGCGGCCCTGCGGCAGGTGGTGCGATCGTCGTCGTTGTCGCAGATCTCGCCCTCGTGCACGAGCACCCGGCGCTCGCCCACGGTGTCGAGGCGCATGCGCGCGCGCTTGGGGTAGTTGCGCACGGTGCCGATGGCGCGCACCACCACGCGGTTGTTCTCCGCGAACTCGGTGAGGGCCACGGGGCCCACGGCCTCGCCGTTGGAGTACCGATCGGTGATCACCCACACGAGGCGCAGCGTGGGGCCGATGCGCGTCACGATCACGTCGTCGTCGGCGATGGGCCGCTGGGCCACCACGTCGCTCACGGGCACGCGGCAGCGCTCGGCCTCGGGGCGCTGCTGGTTCGTCGGCTCGTCGCAGTACTCGGCGCAGTTGCCGCGAAACTCGCGCCACTCGACGGGCTGGTTGGTGCAGTCGCGCGCGTTGGAGGCCGCGAAGCCCGGGGTGTAATCGCGCAGGAGGAGCCGCGCCCACTGCTCGTAGCGCAGCGTGGGCACCGCGCCCGCGGCCACGCGCGGCGACTCGATGGAGCACAGCGCGGGGATGGGGAGGGGGGCCTGTCGCGGCTGCGTAGTGTTGGTGCTGGAGCACGCCGCAGCGAGCGACGCGAGACCCAGCGCCGCCGCCGCGCCGATGCCCAACCGACGACCCCATGCGCTCGGATGCTGACTCATGGAACCCCTATCTCTTGGACTGCGAAACGACCCGATCACCATCAGCCCCCGCTCCCTATACGCCGCGGACCGGCGTCCGCGAAGTTTTCTCCGAGGGCCTGCGCGTAGGCGCGCGCGAACACCTTGCCGAACACCGCCGTGGTGAGCTCTTTGTCTTCCGACAGGTCGTCGTGCTCTTTGAGGTACTGACGCCAGAAGAGCCCGCCCTTGAAGGGCCACACCTTCCAGAACCCCTCGGCCTTCTGGTCGGCCACGCGCTCGATGCGCTGCGGCGCCAGGCGATCGGAGAGCAGCCTGCGCACGCCCTCCATGAGCCCGCTGAGCAGCGCCACCTGGTGCGTCATGATCTCGGCGTACTGGCTCGTGAGGTTGTGCGTGCGCGCCTGCGCGTCGGGCGCGCGCCAGTCGAGCAGGTAGGCCAGCACGGCGCGCGGGTCGGTGGCCTCGTCGATGGGCGAGGGCTGCGCGTTGCGGCGCGTGCCGCCCACCATCTCGGCTTCGAACTGCTCGTGCCCCTGGCGAAGACCCACAAAGGCCGTCGCGAAGCCGTCGAGGGTGGTGAGAATCCGCACGAGGAAGCCCTCCATCTCTTCGGGCGTGGCGGGCGGAGGCTGCGCCGGCGCGAGCGCCTGCGCGAGGCGCGCGATGAGCTGCGAGCCCGCCCCGGCGGCCGCGCCCGCGGGCAGCGGGACGCCTTGCGACTGCGCCATCGCCTGCATCTGCGGCTCGTGCGCGACGTCGGCGAACTGCTCCATGAAGAGCTGCACGGCCGCGGGCACGAGGTGCTGCGGCGTCTGCTGGAGCACGCCGTAGAGGGAGGCGTAGAGGTCGTTCCAGGCCTGGCGGTAGGCGGCCACGTGGGGGCCGAGGGCGAGAATCTGCGCGCGCGTGGGCCCGAGCTGCGCGGCCCCCCCCGCGGCGGGGCGCGCGCCCCCGCGGGGAGCGGCCACCGTGGCGCCGATGTTGAGCCCGGCGAGAATGGCCGCGCTGTCGATCATGAGGGTCGACGAGCCGCCCTCGCTCAGCGAGGGGGTGAGCCCCCCGAGGCCCTCGGACATCATGGTGTGCTCGCCCACGCCGGGGTCGGCCCCGGGCACGATGCTCAGTCGCATCTGCGAGGCCGCGTCGGAGACGTTGCCCTGCGAGAACGAGATGCGCACCGCGCCGATGCGAAGATCCTCCTGGCCCGTGAGGCCCACGGCGGAGTTCTTCTCGAGGCGCTGACCGTTGCAGGTGGTGCCGTTGGTCGACCCGAGGTCGACGAAGCGCGCGCCGCGCTCGTCGAAGGTGACCACCGCGTGCCACTGCGACACGAAGGGACGCCCGATGGAGAGGTCGTTCAGCGGGTTGCGGCCGATGCGCACCGGCGATCTGGTGAACGTGTACGACCGCGACGAGCCGTCATCGAGGCTGTCAACACGTACCAGCAGGGCGAGCATCGGTCGGGAGGCGTCCTTCCGGGGAGCTGACGTCTCCCCTAATCGCGAGCGCGCGCAGCGCGACCGCGGCCCGCGACGTTCTCAGGGTCGAGGCCGCCAGTGCACGGGCTTTTCACGGGAGCAGAAGGGCGCGCAGGCCCAGTATTGCGGCGGGCGGGAGAGGGGCTACTCGGCGGCGGGCGAGAGGGCTTCGGCCTCGAGGAACTCGATGCGCCACGCGCCGTCGGGCGTGAGGGCCACGTCGAGCACCTTGGGGAGCGGGCCCTCGGCCATGCGCTCGAGCACCACGCGCGAGACGGCGGGCACCAGCGAGCCGCGGAGAATGTGCTCCACGTTGCGGGCGCCGGTCTCGGCCTCGGTGCAGCGGCGCGTGATCTCGTCGATGAGCTCGGGGGCGAAGCGCGTCTCGAGCTTGTGGCTCGTGTAGAGGCGCTTGGCGAGGCCCTTGAGGCGCATCTCGGTGATCTCACGGAGGATCGACCGGGCGATGGGCGCGTACGGGATGATGGTCATGCGCGCGAGGAGCGCGGGCTTGAAGTGCTTCGAAAGCACCGGGCGAATCTGGTTGATGACCTCGTCGACGGCGGGGGGCTCGTCGCGGTCGTAGGCCTTCACGATCGCGTCGGTGGCGAGGTTCGACGTGAGGATGATGATCGTGTTGCGGAAGTTGATCGTCCGGCCCTCGCCGTCGGCGCACGAGCCCTTGTCGAACACCTGGTAGAACAGGTTCATGATGTTGACGTCGGCCTTCTCGCACTCGTCGAGGAGCACCACGGAGTACGGGCGCTGACGCACCGCCTCGGTGAGCACGCCGCCCTCGCCGTAGCCCACGTAGCCCGCCGACGCGCCGATGAGCCTCGAGAGCGCCGCCTGCTCTTGAAACTCCGACATGTTGATCACGGTCATGAAGCGCTCGCCGCCGTACATGGCCTCGGCGAGGGCGATGGCCGTCTCGGTCTTGCCGACGCCCGACGGGCCCACGAAGAGCAGAACGCCGACGGGCTGGTTGGGGTTCGACACGCCCGCCTGCGAGGCGCGAATGGTCTCGGCCACCACCTTCATCGCGTGGTCTTGACCGCGCACCCGCTCGCGGAGCTTGTCCTCCAGCGAGAGGAGCACCGCGACGTCGTCCTTCTGCATCTTGCTGACGGGGATGCCCGTCCAGTTCTCGATGATGCGGGCGATCGTGTCGGGGTCGACGTCGGCCGACACGAGCGCGGGCTTGCTCTTCACCTTGTCGTACGCGTCGATCGAGTCGGTGAGGGCCTTGCGCGCGGCCTGGGTTTTGTCGCTCTTGTCGTCGGCCTTGAGCGCCTGCACCTTCGTCCGCGACTCGCGCACGAGCTTCACGGCGTCGCGCTCGACGGTCCACTTCGCGGTGATCTCTTCGATGGCGGTCTGCGTGCGCGCGATGGAGGTCACGAGCTTGTCGTACTGCTCCTGATCGATCTTGAAGCCCGAGGCCACGTCGCGGTCGAGGGCCTCCTTCTCGCGCCCCGCGGCGGCGAGCGACACCTCGAGGTTTACGAGGTCTTCGGGCTTGGCATCGAGGTTGATCTTCACGCGCGCCGTGGCCGTGTCGAGAAGGTCGACGGCCTTGTCGGGGAGGAGCCTGCCCGAGATGAAGCGGCTCGAGAGCTTCACCGCGGCCACGATGGCCTCGTCGCGAATGGTGATGTTGTGCGCCTTCTCGAACACCGGGCGCAGGCCGCGGAGCATGAGAATGGCGTTCTCCTCCGAGGGCTCGTCCACCGCCACGGGCTGGAAGCGCCGCGCGAGGGCCGGGTCTTTTTCGAAGTACTTCTTGTACTCCGACCACGTGGTGGCCGCGATGGTGCGCAGCTCGCCGCGCGCGAGGGCCGGCTTGAGCAGGTTGGCCGCGTCGCTGCCGCCCTGCTGGCCGCCCGCGCCGATGATGGTGTGCGCCTCATCGATGAAGAGCACGATGGGCTTGGGCGAGCCCTTCACCTCGGAGATCACGTTCTTGAGGCGGTTTTCGAACTCGCCCTTCACGCCGGCGCCCGCTTGCAGCGCGCCGAGGTCGAGGCTGAGCAGCTCTACGTTGCGCAGGTGCTCGGGCACGTTGCCCGCCACGATCTCGAGCGCGAGGCCCTCGGCGAGGGCGCTCTTGCCGGTGCCCGGCTCGCCCACGATGATGGGGTTGTTCTTGCGGCGGCGAGAGAGAATGTCGACCAGCTGGCGGATCTCGGTGTGACGGCCGAACACCGGGTCGATCTTGCCGTCGCGGGCCTTCTGCGTGAGGTTCTCGGTGAAGCGCTGGAGGTTCTCCGCGCCCGCCGTGGGGCCCTGCGCCCCAGCGGGCGCGCCCGGGGCGCCCGCCGACTGCGTGGCGCCCGTCGAGGCCACGCCGACTTCGAGCGATTCTTTCGAAGGGGCTACGAGGTCGGCGAGCTCGCGCTTGAGCTGGTCGCGCGGAACGGCCTCGAGCTCGGGGAAGGTCTCCGCCGAGTAGCGCGCGGGGTTCGAAATGTACTGGTAGACCAGCGCGCCCGTGCGGAGCTTGTTCGAGTCGGTCTCGAGCGAGGCCACCGTCCACGACTCTTCGAACCACTGAAAGAGGCTCTCGGAGAACATGGGCTTGCCCGCGTTGCCCACCCGCATACGATCGAGCACTTTTTGAAGGCGCGCCACGAGCTTGCCGCGGTCTTGATCGTACTGGTGGAGAATGCGCGCGAGGTCGCCGTCTTCCTTGTCGGCGAGCTCGAGGAGCATGTGCTCCACGGTCACCTCGTAGGCTCGGGCGTTGCCCGCGCGCGACACGGCGGCCTCGAGGGCCTTGTACGCAGTGGGCGTCAGTCGGCGAATGATCGTCTTCGGTTCAACGAGCCGGGCCATTGTGTATTTCCCCTCTGTCAGGTGGGTGCGTTGCCGTCAGAGTGCGCAGACTCCGC
>CAISKJ010000563.1 GCA_903885885.1 uncultured delta proteobacterium | reverse complement strand
TGTTCGTGGCCGGCGCGCGCACGGGATACATCCTCGCGGCGGTGCTCACCGCGCTCCCCATCGCGTGGTACCTGGTGATGGGCACCGACTACCGCCGCCGCCGGTGGGAGGCCTTCATCGACCCGTGGCGCCACCGGCACGGAAGCTCGTACCAGCTCGTCGAATCACTCATGTCCTTCGGCAACGGCGGCTTCGGCGGCGTGGGGCTCGGCGACTCGCGGCAGAAGCTCTTGTTCCTGCCCGAGGCGCACACCGATTTCATCGGCGCCATCGTGGGCGAAGAGCTCGGCTTCCTGGGCATGTGCGCGCTCATCGCGGCGTACGGCTTCATGATCTGGCGCGGGGTGCGCATCGCCATCCGCGCGGCCGACGACCACGGCACCTACCTCGCGTTCGGCCTCACGTCGCTCTTCGGTCTGCAGGCGCTCATCAACCTCGGCGTCGCGATGGGAGTGCTCCCCACCAAGGGACTCACGCTGCCGTTCATCTCGTTCGGCGGCAGCTCCCTCGTGGTCGACCTCGCCGCGGTGGGCGTGCTGCTCTCGGTGTCGCGCGGCGCGCACGACGTCTCCGCCAGGGGGCGCTGAATGTCCGAAGCGCTGCGCGTGATGATCGCGGGCGGAGGCACCGGCGGGCACGTGTTTCCGGGCATCGCCGTGGCCGACGCGCTCGCGCGCCGCACGCGCGACCTCGAGGTGTGCTGGGTCGGAACGATGCGCGGCATCGAGGCGAAGGTGCTCCCCACCACGCCGTGGCGCTTCGAAGCGATGGAGATCTCGCCCCTCAACGGCGTACGCGGAATCGCCCTCGCGAAGGCCCTCGCGAAGCTGCCCCGCGCGGCCGCACACGCCCACGCGATCCTGCGGCGGTACAAGCCCCAGGTGGTGCTCGGCGTCGGAGGCTACGCGGGCGGCCCCGTGGTGGCCCTCGCAGCGGCGCTGCGCATCCCCACGGCGGTGCTCGAGCCCAACGCGGTGCCGGGGCTCACCAATCGCCTCCTGGCGCGGGTGGTGAAGCGCGCCTTCCTCACGCACGAAGAGGCCCTGGGCGCGTTTCCGAAGAACGTCCCCGTGGTCACGGGATCGCCTGTGCGCAGAGCATTTCTGCAGCGCATGGCCACCGAGGTAAAGCTCCCCGCCGAGCCCGAGCTCCTCGTCATCGGCGGGAGCCAGGGGGCGCGCGCGATCAACCGCGTGCTGCCCGAGGCCGTGCGATTGCTGCGCGCGAGGGGCCTCACGCTCACGGTCACGCACCAGACGGGCGCGGCGTCGCGCGACGAGGTGGTGGCCGACTACGCGCGCCTCCGCGTAGAAGCCAACGTGGTGGCCTTCATCGACGACGTAGCCGCGGCCATGGAGCGCGCGTCGCTGCTCGTGTGCCGCGCAGGGGCCATGACGGTCGCCGAGCTGGGCGTCATCGGGCGCCCGGCGATCTACATTCCGCTTCCCACGGCGGCCGACGACCACCAGCGCAAGAACGCCGAGGCGATGACCGCCAAAGGCGCCGCGTCGTGGATCGCACAGGCAGAGCTCACGCCCGAGCGCCTCGCCGACGAGGTGGCAAAGGTGCTCGCGTCGCACGAAACGCTGCGCTCCATGGGCGCCCACGCGTGGGAGACCGCGCGCCCCGACGCGGCCGGCGTGATCGCCGACGAGCTCATCGCGCTCACAAACCCCGCCTGAGCGCAGGCTCGGCCACAATCCGCGAGAAGCTTCTGGTACCGGGGACGGGACTCGAACCCGTAAGCCTGTAAAGGCGGCGGATTTTGAATCCGCTGCGTGTGCCAGTTCCGCCACCCCGGCAGAGTGGGTGCGTCGACGAACACATACTTACTACGCGAAGATGATCGCGCGCAAACACCTTGTTTCAAGCGCTGAAGAAAAAATGTGAAGGTGTTTCGGTCGCATGCTTGACCACAAAAAATCTCAATGTTACAAGCCGCGCCCTCCCTCGAAGAACGCCGCGTAATGCGCAGCGCGAACTGAGGAAACACATCTATGTCGGTGGCTGCGCCCAATAACGGGCGGACGCACTGGCGGGAGACTCTGGTGCCGCGGACGGCGGTGCTGGGGAAACGAAGAGCGGATCAGACCTATGGAGAGCAAGGCGATTGCGCGGTTCGCGCGGATCGCGCCGCGAAAGGCGCGTACGGTCGTGAACCTCGTCCGGGGCCGCAAGGTGGCCGAGGCGATCGACGTGCTGATGTTCACCCGCAAGGCCGCTGCCCCGGTCGTGCGCAAGGTCATCGAGTCGGCCCTCGCCAACGCCCGCAACTCGGACCCGAACGTCAATATCGACGAGCTCTACGTGAGCGTCGCGTCGGTTGACAAGGGCCCGAACAAGCACGTGCGTCGTTGGCGTCCGCGCGCCATGGGCCGCGCGACGAAGGTGACCAAGGGCGTCAGCCACATCGTCATCACGCTCAGCGACACGCTGCCCCAGCGGGTAGCCGTGAAGCAGGAGCGGTCGGCGATGTACGCGGCGAAGAAGGCCGCGAAGGCCGCGAGCACGACGGCGGCCGCCACCACGACGGAGACCTCGGCCTAGAGCCGAGGGGGTGAGAATCAGATGGGACAGAAGGTTCATCCGTACGGGTTCCGCCTGGGGGTCATCAAGACCTGGAACTCGAAGTGGTTCGAGGAGCGCAACTACGCTGCGTGGCTGCACGAGGACATCACCCTCAAGCGCCTCGTGCGTGAGCACCTCGCCAACGCGAGCATCTCGGGCGTCGAGATCGAGCGTGCGGCCTCCAAGGTGAAGGTCATCATCTACACCGCCCGCCCCGGCATCGTGATCGGCAAGGGCGGTAAGGGTGTCGAGGAGCTCGAGAAGGGCCGTGCGGGCGAGGCGCGTCAGCCGGGACAGAAGTCCGGCACGCCGCCCTTCCCCGGGCTCATGAAGTACACCAACGCGAGCGCCGACGACATCGTCATCGACGTTCAAGAGGTGCGCAAGCCCGAGACCAACGCGCAGCTCGTGGGCGAGGCCGTGGCGACGCAGCTCGAGCGCCGGGTGTCGTTCCGCCGCGCGATGAAGAAGGCCGTGACGCAGGCGATGAAGCTGGGCGCCAAGGGCATTCGCATCCGCTGCGCGGGTCGCCTCGGTGGTTCGGAGATGGCGCGCGTCGAGAGCTACCGTGAGGGTCGCGTTCCGCTGCACACGCTTCGCGCCGACATCGAGTTCGGCCAGGCGGAGGCGCACACGACGTACGGTTCGATCGGCGTGAAGGTGTGGTTGTTCAAGGGCGAAGTTCTTCAGCAGAAGAAGCGCGCCCCGAGGGCGCGTTGAGCGCACAGGCGTAGAGGACGACGATGCTCTCCCCCAAGAAGGTCAAGCACCGCAAGCAGCAGAAGGGCAACCTGAAGGGCACCGCGTACCGCGGTTCTGATGTGTCCTTCGGTGACTTCGGGCTCCAGGTGACCGAGTCCGGCAAGGTTACGGCGCGCCAGATCGAAGCGGCCCGTATGGCGATCACAAGGCACGTGAAGCGCGCGGGTAAGCTCTGGATCCGGGTGTTCCCTGACAAGCCCATCACGAAGAAGCCCCTCGAGACCCGCATGGGTCACGGTAAGGGCAACGTCGAAGAGTGGGTCGCCGTGGTGACTCCGGGCCGCGTGCTCTACGAGCTCGGCGGCGTGCCCGAAGACATGGCGCGCGAGGCGTTCCGCCTGGCGGGTCACAAGCTCCCTGTAGCGGTGAAGGTTCTCACCCGCGCGATCGGGTAGTGGAGATCTGAGATGGCGAAGACGCTTAACACTGCGGACCTGCGGTCCAAGAGCAACGAGGAGCTCGCGTCGTTCATTGCAACGACGACGAAGGAACTCGTCGAGGTCCGCTTCCAGAACTACACCAACCAGCTCGCTGACACGAGCCGGATCGGTAAGCTGCGCCGCGACCTCGCGCGCGCTCTCACCGAGAAGAGCTCTCGCGCGCCGTGACGGCCGCCGCGAAGGCGTGAGGAGACTGCGATGACGGACGCGAACGCGGCTACGAGCGCCCACGGTACCGAGAAGCACGGCGCCAAGCGCACGCTGGTGGGTAAGGTCACCAGCGCCAAGATGACCAAGACCGTCGTGGTCGAGGTTGTGCGCTCGGTGCGCCACCCGATCTACGGCAAGTACGTGCGTCGGCGTGAGAAGTACAAGGCCCACGACGAGCAGGGGCAGTACAAGCTCGGCGACATGGTCGAGATTCAGGAGCACCGCCCCCTGTCGCGCGAGAAGCGCTGGGCTGTGATCAAGCTGATCAGCCGACCCGAAGAGACGTGAGGAAGTCGCCATGATCCAGATGCGCACGATTCTCGATGTGGCCGACAACTCCGGTGCTCGCCTGGTGCAATGCATCAAGGTGCTCGGCGGCTCGCGCCGCAAGTACGCGGGCCTCGGTGATGTGATCGTGGTGAGCGTGAAGGAAGCGCTCCCCAACATGAAGGTGAAGAAGGGCCAGACCGCTCGCGCGGTGGTCGTTCGCACCACGCGTGAGTATGCGCGCCCCGACGGGTCGTACGTGAAGTTCGACGCGAACTCGGCGGTGCTGATCGACAAGGAGGGCGCGCCCATCGGGACGCGCATCTTCGGGCCGGTCGCCCGTGAGCTTCGCGGCAAGAACTTCATGAAGATCATCTCGCTGGCGCCGGAGGTGATCTGATGAGCCTCGCGAGAGTCCACAAGGGCGACAACGTGATCGTCATCTCGGGCAAGGACAAGGGCAAGACCGGCAAGGTGCTGTCCATCTCCCCCGAGCACGAGAAGGTGGTCGTCGAGGGTATCAACCTGCAGAAGCGCCACACCAAGGCCACGATGCGGAATCGTGAGGGTGGGATCTTCGAGCGCGAGCACCCCATTCACGTGTCGAAGGTGATGCCTGTCGACCCGGAGACTGGCAAGGGCACGCGGGTGAAGGTTCGGGTCGATGCAGACGGTTCGAAGGTTCGCCTTGCCAAGAGCGGCAAGGAGATCAAGCACGAGACCGTGTGAGCGTGCGAGACCCACGCACCGCAACGTGTGTGGAAACGTAACGCAGAGGAACGACGATGGCGGACGACAAGAAAACCAAGGGCGCTGGCGACAAAGCCAAGGGCGCTGACAAGGGCACCGCGAAGCCCCAGGCCAAGGCAGCTCCGGCTGCAGGCAAGGGCGCCAAGGGTGCGAAGAAGCCCGCAGCTTCCAGCGTGAAGATGGCGGCCGAAGGCACCACCGAGGAGCGTTTTCCTCCGCGCCTTCGCGACAAGTACCGCGCAGAGGCCGTGCCTGCGCTCATGAAGCAGTTTGCGTACACGAACCCCATGCAGGTTCCCCGTGTGCTCAAGGTGACTGTAAACATGGGCCTGGGCGAGGCGGTCTCGAACGCGAAGATCATCGAGACGGGCGTCGAGCAGGTGCTCGCGATCACGGGCCAGAAGCCCATGATCACCCGTGCGAGGAAGTCGATCGCGACCTTCAAGCTCCGCGCGGGCCTGGCAATCGGCGTGATGGTCACGCTGCGTCAGGACCGTATGTGGGAGTTCCTCGATCGTCTGATCACCTTCGCGCTTCCGCGCGTGAGGGATTTCAAGGGCGTGAGCCCCAAGGCCTTCGATGGCAAGGGTAACTACACCCTCGGCATCAAGGAGCAGATCATCTTCCCCGAGATCAATTACGATCTCGTGGAGAAGGTGAAGGGGCTCAACATCTCGATTACGACGACCGCGAGGAACGACGAGGAGGGCCGCGCGCTCCTTCAGCACCTCGGGATGCCGTTCCGTACCTGATTCTGGCTGTAGTGGAGAGACCAACGTGGCACGAGCCTGCGCATTCGCGAAGCTTCAATCCGCACCGAAGTTCTCGGTGCGTCACCGGAACCGCTGCAAGGTCTGCGGCCGCGCGCGCGGCTACTACCGCAAGTTCGAGCTGTGCCGTGTGTGCCTCCGGGTGTACGCGCTGCGTGGCGACGTCCCCGGCGTGATCAAGGCGAGCTGGTGAGAGGCGAACATGCTTACCGACCCCATCTCTGACATGCTGACCAGGATCCGTAACGCCACCATGGCGCGGCACGAGCGCGTGAGCGTTCCCGCGTCGCGCCTCAAGCGCGCGGTGGCTGAGATCCTGGCGTCCGAAGGTTACGTCTCCTCGGTGCAGACCGAAGCCGGCGACGACGGGCGCGAGCACCTGACCATGGTGCTCAAATATGGGCGCGATCGCCATCCGGTGATCGAGGGGATCCGCCGGGTCTCCCGCCCGGGCCGACGGGTGTACGTCGCGTGCGACGACATCCAGAAGATTCGTCAAGGCCTCGGGATCTCGGTGCTCAGCACCTCCCGTGGCGTGATGAGCGACCGTGAGGCTCGCAAGCAGGGCGTCGGCGGCGAACTGCTCTGCGAGGTCTGGTAGGAGCTGACAATGTCCCGAATCGGCAAGCGTCCCGTCGAACTCCCCAAGGGTGTCACCATCACCGCCGGGGCCGACTACTTCGAGGTCAAAGGCCCCAAAGGGGTCGTGCGCCGCACCATTCCGGGCGGCGTCAACATCGACGTCGCTGGAAACGTGGCGTCCATCACGGCGAAGAGCGAGGTCGAGGCCAGCGATGCGTCGCGCATCACGGGCACCGTTCGTTCGCACCTCGCCAACGCCGTCAACGGCGTCGACAAGGGCTACGCGCAGGCGCTCAAGCTCGAGGGCACGGGCTACAAGGTCGAGGAGCTTAAGAACAACAAGCTCACCATGACCCTGGGTCTGTCGCACAAGGTCGTCTACGACGTCCCCAAGGCCGTCACGGTGACCGTGACGCCCGACAGCAAGCAGACCGTCGTGTGGCTCGACACCGCGGACAAGGACATGCTCGGCCAGGTCGTGGCTCAGATGCGTCCTTCCGACCCCCGGAGCCCTACAAGGGCAAGGGCGTGCGGCTCGTGGTGATGAACGAGAAGGCGAAGACCGCGCAGCCCGAGCTGGTCAAGATCCGCGCGAAGGCGGGCAAGGCCGGCAAGGGCGGCAAGAAGTGATCTCGTAGCCGACGCCGCGAGGGCGGCGTCGTACGCGAGCGAGGAAGACGATGAGCAACAAGGTCGATACCAGGCTGCGGCGTAAGTACCGGATCCGCGCGAAGATCCACGGCACCGCGGAGCGTCCGCGTCTCACGGTGTACCGGTCGTCGAAGCACATCTATGCCCAGGTCGTGAACGACGACACGGGCACGACGCTGGCCTTCGCGGGCACGCTGTCGAAAGACCTGCGCGATGCGGTCAAGGATGATCGCAAGGTCGACGCCGCCCGCAAGGTCGGCGAAGCCATCGCGAAGGCGTGCCTCGCTGCGGGCGTGACCCAGGTGGTCTTCGACCGCAACGGGTACGTCTACCAGGAGCAGAACCGCGTGGGCGTTCTCGCCGATGCGGCTCGTAAGGCCGGCCTGAGCTTCTGATCACAGGGAACTGGAGACACGTCGATGTCGATGGACAACGAAGCGAAGGGCGCCGAGGACAAGGAGCGGGTCGTCCACATCAACCGCGTGGCCAAGGTGGTCAAGGGCGGGCGGCGGTTCTCGTTCTCGGCCCTCGTGGTCGTGGGTGATGAGAACGGTCGCGTGGGCGTCGGTCTCGGCAAGGCCAACGAAGTGCCCGAGGCGATTCGCAAGGGGCACGACCAGGCCAAGAAGAACATGTTCTCCGTGCCGCTGACGGGAGGGACGATCCCTCACGAAGTGCTCGGACACTATGGCTCGGGCAAGGTCATGCTGCGTCCTGCGTCGCCTGGTACGGGCGTAATCGCAGGCGGCGCGGTTCGCGCGGTGGTTGAGAGCGTCGGCATCCGCGACATTCTCACCAAGAGCCTCGGGAGCCGCAATCCGCACAACTCGGTGAAGGCCGTCGTCCAGGCGCTCAAGCAGCTCCGCGACGTTCAGGCCACTGCCGCCAAGCGGAATAAGCGCCCCGAAGACCTCACCGAGACGAGCGCGTAAGGGAGAGGAACAGTCCGTCATGTCGCACAAGCCCAAGCTCCGCGTGGTTCAGCAGAAGTCCACGATTGGGGAGCGTTACCAGTTCGAGCGCACCATCTCGGGTCTGGGCCTTCGCGGTCCCAACACCCAGGTGGTCGTCGACAACACCCCGTCGTTCCGGGGAATGATCAAGAAGGTCATTCACCTGGTCTCCGTGGAGGAGATCGATGGCTAACGTACTCAGCAATCTGCGGGCGCCTCTCGGGGCCGTCCGTAACCGCACCCGTAAGGGCCGCGGCGTCGGTTCGGGTCTCGGCAAGACCGCCGGCAAGGGGCAGAAGAGCCAGAAGGCTCGTCATCCCGGTAACTTCGGCAAGCTTCAGTTTCAGGGTGGCCAGACGCCGATCCAGCGTCGTCTCCCGAAGCGCGGCTTCCGCAACCCGTTTCCCAACGAGCTCGTTGCGGTGAATGTGTCGTCGCTCTCGAAGCGCTTCGCCGACGGCGCCGTGGTCGACCTCGACGCCCTCAAGGGCGCGGGCCTGATCGACAAGGACGTCGCCCGCGTGAAGATCCTCGGCGACGGTGATCTCGAGCGCAAGCTCACGCTCAAGGTGCACGCGATCTCCGCGGGCGCCCGCGCGAAGATCGAAACCGCTGGCGGTTCGGTCGAGATCATCGAAGACCCGAAGGCCGCCGACGGGGGAACGAAGTAGCGCCCCCGAGGGGTTGTTGAGGGGTGTCGCACCCCGCGCCGCCGTTACGGCGGGTACGGGATCGTGTGCACCCCTCTATTCCCCTCCGCGCGGGTCTGTGCTAGACGCCGCCGCGCGACTTCACCAAGGAACCACCGGATGGCTACCAGCGCGCTCGCCAACATCACCAGGATCCCTGAGCTCCGTCGCCGGATGCTCTTCACCCTGGGCATGCTCGCGGTCTACCGCGTGGGCGTCTTTGTGACCGTCCCCGGGGCCGATCGCAAGGCCATGCAGGAGTTCATCGGCCAGGACAGCTCCGGCTCGCTCCTCAACCTGCTGAACCTCTTCTCCGGCGGCGCCCTCGAGCAGGTCTCCATCTTCGCGCTCGGCGTGATGCCCTACGTCTCCGCATCAATCATTCTCCAACTCCTCACGTCGGTCTTCAAGCCGCTGGAGGAGCTCCGCAAGGAGGGGGAGATGGGCCAGCGCAAGATCAATCAGTACACGCGATACGCGACGGTTGTCCTCGCGCTCGTACAGGGCTTCTCCATCTCCCTCTATCTCGAGAATCGGCAAACCGCCGACGGGGTGCAGGTTGTGATGGACAAGGGCTGGCTGTTCCGCGCGCTCGCCATGCTCACCCTCGCCACGGGCACCGCCTTCATCATGTGGCTGGGCGAGCAGATCACCGAGCGTGGCATCGGCAACGGCATCTCGATGATCATCTTCGCGGGCATCGTCGCCGATTTCCCGTCGAACCTCGGTCAGACCTGGCAGTTCACCAGCACGGGGCAGATTCAGCCCACCTCGCTCCTCATCGCCGGCGTGATGATCGTCGCGTCGGTGATGGCGATCGTGTTCTTCGAGCGCGGTCAGCGTCGTATCCCCATCGAGTACTCGCGCCGCATTATCGGCCGCAAGATGTACGGTGGGCAACGCACGCACCTGCCGCTCCGCGTGAATTCGTCTGGCGTCATCCCCCCGATCTTTGCCTCCACGATGCTCGCACTGCCCGCGACCCTCGCCGGGCTTCACGTGCCGGGCATGGACGTGTTGCGCGATCACCTGGGGCGTGGCGACTGGATGTACAGCACCATCTTCGTGCTGCTCACCGTCTTCTTTTGCTACTTCTACACGGCTGTCACCTTTCCCCCCGTGGACGTGGCTGACAACCTCAAGAAGCAGGGCGCGTTCATCCCGAACATCCGCCCCGGCAAGCCGACGGCCGACTACATCGAGAAGGTGCTCACGCGCATTACCTTTGGCGGTGCGCTCTACGTCGCCCTGATCTGCATCCTGCCCGACTTCCTCCGGCAGTACCTGAAGATCCCGTTCCAGTTCGGCGGCACCTCCATCATGATTGTGGTCGGTGTCGCGCTCGACACTGCCAACCAGATCGAGTCGTACCTGATTTCGCGCCACTATGAGGGCTTCGCTGGCCCCGGTGGCCCCCGCATTCAGGGCCGGAGGGCGGCATGAAGCAACTGATCTTCATCGGCCCGCCGGGAGCTGGGAAGGGCACGCAGGCGCAGCGGCTGTGTTCGAAGCTCAGCGTGCCCCAGGTGTCGACGGGCGACATGCTTCGCGCTGCGCGCAAGGCGGGCACCGAGCTCGGGCGCAAGGCCGATGAATTCATGTCTGCGGGGCTCTTGGTTCCCGATGAGGTGGTTATCGGCCTGGTGCGTGAGCGTATCGCTCAGCCCGACGCGGCCGCAGGCTTCGTCCTCGACGGATTCCCCCGTACGGTGGCCCAGGCCGAGAGCCTCGAGAGCACGCTCGCGAGCGCGTCGAAGCAAATCGACGACGTAGTTCTGCTCGAAGTGCCGGATGAATTGATTGTTGAGAGGATCACCGGTCGAAGGGTGGGCGAGACCTCTGGACGAATCTTTCATCTCAAGTATGATCCGCCCCCCTCTCCCGACCGGGGGGAGGCTGGCGAGCGACTCTTGCAGCGGGCAGATGACCGCGAAGATGTCGTTCGGAAGCGTCTCGCGGAATACGCCGCGCTGACCGCGCCCCTTGTTGCCTGGTATGCGAACAAGGGCTTGCTGCGCCGTGTGGACGGCGTGGGCGCGCTCGACGACGTGACCGCGTCGCTGTTTCGGGCGATCGGAGTGAACTGAGGTTTCATGGCTCGCAAGCGTTCAGAGGCATCAGGGCCGAGAGAGCCCAAGGGCGACAAGCTCGAGTTCGAGGGGGCAGTGCAAGAAGCGCTGCCCAATGCGATGTTTCGTGTGAAGTGCGATAACGGGCTCGACGTACTCGCGACGATCTCTGGTCGCATGCGGCAGTATTACATCCGCATTCTTCCTGGTGATCGCGTGACCGTCGAGGTTTCGCCCTACGACCCCTCGAAGGGTCGGATCACATACCGGCATAAGTGAGAGTGAGCACACCGCGCCGTGAAGGCGCCTGCGGTGAGTGAGAACGATGAAGGTCCGACCCTCGGTAAAGAAGATCTGCGACAAGTGCAAGGTGGTCCGCCGCAAGAACGTCGTGCGGATCATCTGCGAGAACCCCCGTCACAAGCAGCGTCAGGGTTGATGAATCATGGCACGTATCGCTGGAGTTGACCTCCCCGGTCGCAAGCACATCTCGATCGCCCTGCGCTACCTCTACGGCGTGGGCGCAACGCGCGCGGTGGAGATCTGCAGGAAAGCGGATATTCCGCTGGACAAGAAGGCCCAGGACCTCTCCGAGGGCGATCTCCGTCGCATCCGCGAAGTGATCGACTCGGGCGAGTTCAAGGTCGAGGGTGATCTGCGCCGCGAGGTGCAGCTCAACATCAAGCGCCTGATGGACCTCGGGTGCTACCGCGGGCTCAGGCACCGCAAGGGCCTGCCCGTGAATGGGCAGCGCACGCACACGAACGCACGTACGCGCAAGGGTCCCCGCAAGGGCCTCGCCGTGTCGCGTGCGGCGCCGGCGACCAAGAAGTGACCCCCACGTAGCGCAAAGTACGAGCAGAGGAACCGATGGCGAAGGCCCAGACTCAGGCGACCTCGACGGCCAAGGCCGGCGCGAAGGTCAAGAAGAAGACCAAGAAGAACGTGCCGAAGGGTGTGTGTCACATCCAGGCGACGTTCAACAACACCATCGTCACGATTGCCGACATCTACGGCAACACTGTGGCGTGGTCGTCGGCGGGCTCGCGCGGCTTCAAGGGCTCGCGTAAGAGCACGCCCTTCGCAGCCCAGGTCGCTGCCGAGGACGCGGCCCGCAAGGCTGCGGAGCACGGCATGCGCGAGATCGCGGTGTTCATCCGCGGTCCGGGCGCTGGCCGTGAGAGCGCGCTGCGCGCCCTCACGACGGCGGGCTTCCGCATCACGCTGATCCGCGACGTGACGCCGATCCCGCACAACGGGTGCCGGCCGCCCAAGCGCCGCCGCGTCTGAGTAGCACACAGGGATTTTCGGAGAGATAACGTCCATGGCTCGATACATCGGTCCTGTCTGCAAGCTCTGCCGCCGCGAGCAGGCGAAGCTCTTTCTCAAGGGCGATCGCTGCTATACCGACAAGTGCTCGTACGAGCGCCGGAACCACCCGCCCGGACAGCACGGCCCCAACAGCCGTATCAAGTTCAGCGAGTACGGCCTTCGTCTTCGCGAGAAGCAGAAGGTCCGCCGGGTGTACGGCGTGCTGGAGCGTCAGTTCCGCAAGTACTTCGCCGAGGCCGACCGCACGAAGGGCGTGACCGGAGAGAACCTCCTCTCGCTCCTCGAGCGCCGCCTCGACGGTGTGATCTACCGCCTCGGATTCGCCTCGACGCGCGCCGAAGGGCGCCAGCTCGTTCTGCACTGCCACGTGCTTGTGAATGGCAAGCGCGTCAACGTGCCGAGCTACATGGTGAAGGTCGGCGACAAGGTCTCGATCCGCGAGAAGTCGCGCGAGATCCCCCGCATCAAGGAGTCCGTCACGGGCGCCGAACGTCGCGGCCAGAGCACCTGGCTCGAACTCGACAAGGCCTCGTTCACGGGCACCGTGAAGTCTCTCCCCGTCCGTGAGGAGAACAACGCGGTCGCGATCAAGGAACAGCTCATCGTCGAGTTCTACAGCCGCTGAAACCCCCGATCACGATGCCGCGACCGAGGGGGCAGAGCTCCCCCTACGGTACGCGGCTCGTGGCATGAAAGGGCACGAGACTTCCATGACGACGCAGTCCACGTCCACGCAGGCACGCAACTGGCGCGACCTGATCCGCCCGAAGGCCCTCATCGAGGAGGACCGGGACGCCCACACGGACTTCTATGGGAAGTTCGTATGCGAGCCCCTGGAGCGGGGCTTCGGCATCACGATCGGCAACTCCCTTCGCCGGGTGCTCCTGTCGTCGCTCCAGGGCGCGGCGATCACGGCCGTGCGCCTCGACGGCGCCCTCCACGAGTTCACGACGATCGACGACGTGAAGGAGGACGTGACCGACATCATTCTCAACCTCAAGGAAGTGGTGTTTCAGGCCAGCGAGGCGAAGCGCTACACCTTGAAGCTCGAGAAGGAAGGCCCCAGCGCCGTCCTCGCGGAAGACATCCGCACGGACGCCGCCTCGGGCATCCGCGTGCTCAACCCCAAGCAGCACGTGGCCACGGTGTCGCGCGGCGGCAAGCTCTCGATGGAGCTCGTCGTTGGCATGGGTCGCGGGTACGTTCCCGCCGACCGCAACAAGGATCCGAACATGGCGATCGGATGGATTCCGATCGACAGTCTGTTCTCGCCGGTGCGCAAGGTGAACTACACGGTCACCAACGCCCGCGTCGGACAGATGACCGACTACGACAAGCTGACCCTCGAGGTCTGGACCAACGGCGCCGTGCGTCCCCGTGACGCCGTTGCCTATGCGGCCAAGATCCTCAAGGAGCAGCTCCAGATCTTCATCAACTTCCAGGAGCAGGATGAGGTCACGTCGGCGCCGCGCTCGAGCGAGGCGCCTCCGGTCAACGAGAACCTGTTCAAGTCCGTCGAAGAGTTCGAACTGTCGGTCCGCAGCGCCAACTGCCTGCAGAACGCCAACATCTCGTACATCGGCGAACTCGTTCAGAAGACCGAGGCCGATCTCCTCAAGACCAAGAACTTCGGCCGCAAGTCTCTGAAGGAAATCAAAGACAAGCTCTCGGAGCTCGGGCTCACCCTGGGCATGCACATCGAAAACTGGCCGAACCTGCTCGAGCGCTGGCGCGCAGAGCACGGCCAGGTGTGACCGCGATACCAAGCACAGTAGGAACAGGAAAGTACCATGCGCCACGCCAACGCCGGCCGTAAGTTCGATCGCGACGGGTCGAGCCGTGCCGCGATGTTCAAGAACCTCGTCGCGAACCTCTTCGCCAACGAGCGTATCGAGACCACCGTTCAGAAGGCCAAGGAGCTGCGCCGCGTCGCCGAGCGGCTCATCACCCGCGCCGCGCATTTCGGCGCCGACGCGAACAACGCCTCGGCCGAGCCGGCCGTGGTCGCCAAGCGCCTCGCCGTGAAGCGCTCCATCGCCTCGCAGCTTCCGCAGTGGGGCGAGCGCCTCGTCAACGGCGAGCCCGAGCGCATCGATGTGGTCGAGCATCTCTTCCGCGAGATCGCTCCCCGCTTCGTCAACCGTCGTGGCGGCTACACGCGCATTCTCAAGACGCGCAACCGCCGCGGTGACAACGCCGAGATGGCCATTATCGAACTCGTCGATCGCAACACCAGCGTCGGCAAGGCGAAGGGCCCCGAGGTGCAGACCGTGCGCAGCGCCGAGCCCCGCAGCCGCAAGGTTGAGGGTGAGGCCGCCGAGACGCCCGCCGAGACCTCCTCGGCCGGCTGATCCGGCAGCCGCGCCACCCGCGCATCGACGCCGCCCCTTCGCTCGCTTCACGGCGGGTGCAGGGGCGTCGTCGTATGTGCCGCGTGCGGTCGCGCGAGCCCTATCTTCTGAATACACCGCGATAAACACCGTGATCGTTCGCGACGACATTCCCCACGGCGACGAGCTCCCGCGTGTGCGAACGGCGCTGCCAGGGCCGCGCGCGCACGCCCTCGTTGAAACGCTCGCTCGCTTCGAGTGCCCCGGCCTCACGGCGCGACGAAGGCGCCGCGAAGAGCTATCGGGCGCATCGCACGACCCCATCGTGTGGTCATCGGCTCGAGGCGCGAACGTGGCCGATGCCGACGGTAATGTGTACGTCGACATGACCGCGGGCTTCGGCGCCGCCCTCATTGGGCATACGCATCCGCACGTGGTCGCCGCGCTTCGCACCCAGAGCGAGCGCATGCTTCACGCACTCGGAGATGTGTATCCCTCCGACGTCAAGGTTGCCCTCGAGGCGCGCCTCGCCCAGATGGCTCCGTGGCCTGCGCGGGTGATCCTGGGGCTCTCGGGCGCGGACGCCATCGAGGCGGCTCTCAAGACGGCGGTGCTTCATACGAAGCGCAGCGGTGTGCTCGCCTTCGAAGGCGGCTACCACGGACTCTCGTACGGTGCCGTGTCCGTCTGCGGCTATAAGCGCGCGTTTCGCGAGCCCTTTGCGCGGCAACTCAACGCCAACGTGTGTTTCGCGCCCTATGCCGACTCGCGCGTCGAGGGGGCGCTCGAGCGTTCGCTCGGTGCCGTCGACCGCGCGTTCGCGCGCGGTGACGTGGGAGCCGTTCTCGTCGAACCGGTGCAGGGGAGAGGTGGCGTTGTCGTTCCGCCCGAGGGATTTCTCTCGGCGCTGTCGGAGCGAGCGAAGCGCGTTGGTGCCGTGCTGATCGTCGATGAGATCTACACGGGTTTACACCGCACTGGGGGTGTGTGGCGCGCGGTCGATGACGGGTGTGACCCCGACATCGTGTGCCTCGGTAAAGCGCTCGGCGGTGGCCTTCCAGTGAGCGCGTGCGTGATGCGCGACGAGGTCGCGAACGCCTGGGGCGATCCCGACGGAGAGGCCATTCACACCTCGACCTTTCTGGGAAACCCGCTCGCCTGCGCGGCCGCGATGGCCTCGCTCGATGTGCTCGAGTCCCCCGAGACGCAGGTCGCCATTCGCGTCACGGGTGCGAGGCTCGCCGACGCGCTCGACATCCTCGCGGTGGATCCTGCGCTCGGCATCACGCGCGTCACCCACGTCGGGCTCCTCGCCGGGGTGACCGTCGCGGGCGGTGTCGCGCGTTCACTCGCGGTGATGCGCGCGATGCTCGAGCGCGGGTACGTGCTGCTCCCCGGCGGTGTCGCGGGCGATGTGCTCACGCTCACGCCTCCGTGCACGCTCACCGCGGCCCAGGTCGCCGGCTTCGCGCAGGCCCTCGATGCTTCGTTGCGTGCGGTGCGGCCGTGACCGTCGGAGCGCCTCTTCGCGACGAGATCGCCGCGCTCATCGCGAGGCCCCACAACGCGATCGACGACGCTGAGGTCGAGCGGCTCGCGGTGGCCCTCTTCCACTGGCAAAGAGCGCGCAACCCCGCCCTCGCCCGCATCGCCGATGCGGCCCTCGACGGGGCCGTGGTCGAACATGTCGATGACATTCCCGCGGTGCCGACCGATGTGTTCAAGGCGACCCGCGTGGCGTGCTTCGATCCCTCGCGTGCGGTGCGATGCTTTCGGACCAGCGGCACGACCGCCGAGGTGCGCGGCGAGCATGCCTTCGATGATCTTGCGCTCTACACAGCCGCCACGATCAGCGCCGCGCGCCGTTGGCTCCTGCCCGCGGAGCACTACCGCATCGTGGCGCTCGCGGCGGGAGAGGACGAGGCGCGTGACTCGTCGCTGTCGTTCATGCTCGCGCGCTTCGTCGAGCGCTGGGGAGATGCGCGCGAGGCTTTCTTTATCAGGTCGGGCGCGCTCGACGCGCGAGCTGCAATGGACGCGCTCGCCACAGCCGCCGACGCGGGGGCTCCCGTCGCGTTGCTCGGCGCGTCGTACGGCTTCGTGCATCTCGTCGATGCGATAGGAACGGGGCGGGCGCCGCTCCCGGCGGGAAGCGTGTTGATGCCCACCGGCGGCTTCAAGGGACGCTCGCGGGAGGTTGATCCCGACGTGTTTCACGCGACGCTGTGTGCGCGCTTCGGTGTCACTCGCACACAGATCGTCGGCGAGTACGGGATGACCGAGCTGAGCTCGCAGGCCTACGAGGCGCATCGCGAGGGCTGCGCGCCGGGGGTGTTTCGCGCGCCGCCGTGGATGCGTGTGACCGCGGTGGACCCCGTGACGCTGAAGCGCGTACCCGCGGGCGAGGTGGGCCTGTTGCGCGTGATTGACCTGGCCAATGTCGGGAGCGCGGTGGCCATTCAGACGAGCGACCTGGGCCGCGTTGGCGCGGGCGGCTTCGAAGTGTTGGGGCGCGCGCCGGGGGCAACTCCCCGAGGCTGCGCGCGCGCGCTCGACGCGGCGCTCTCCGGTCGGTGAGCGTGGCCTCGCGCGTCGACGATGTGCTCCGTGCGGCCGCGGCGTTGGGCGACCCGATGTGCGCCGCGGGGAGCGACGTTCGAGGCGCTTCCGTCGCCGAGTGCGCGCTGTCGGCGCCGATGGTCGAGCGGGTGTTC
>CAISKJ010000562.1 GCA_903885885.1 uncultured delta proteobacterium | reverse complement strand
GGGCGTCCGTCGGGCCAGTACACGCAGGCCGTGCGATTGTTCCGTTTGTTCCAGCTCCTCGAGGCGTCGCCCGAGGGCGTTCGCATCGACGACATCGCGCGCGAGCTCGGCGTCACCGCCCGCTCCATCCGCCGTGACCTGAAGGCCCTCGAGCTCTCGGGCACCGAGATCGAGCACGCCGACGTCGAGGGCGAGCGCCGCGTCCGTCGCATGCGCACGGGCCGCACCACCGAGCCCATCCGCCTCACGCGCTACCAGCGCTACTCGCTCGCGGCCGCGCGGCGCGTGTTCGACGTGCTCGCGGGCACGCCCCTCCACGACGACGTGTCGCAGTTCTTCGCGCGCCTCATCCCCGCGGGCGACGAAGAGGGCTCCATGAGCGAGCGCTTCGTCTACATTCCCGAAGCGCCCAAGAACTACCGCAAGCTCAAAGACCAGATCTACGACATCTACGACGGCATCCTGCGCACGTTCACCCTCCAGTTTCAGTACGAGGGCGGCACCACGCCGGGGCCGCGCAAGCTCGAGCCCTACGCGCTGGTGCTCTATCAAAACGGGCTCTACGTGGTGGGCCGCGATGTCGTGAAGGGCGAGCTGCGCACCTTCGCGGTCGAGCGCATGCGCCGCGTGCGGGTGCTCAACAACGCGCCCTTCAAGCGCGACCCGAGCATCGACGTGTCGAAGAACTTCGAAGGCGCCTTCGGGCTCTTTACGAGCGGCGAGCGCCAGCACGTGGTGATCGATTTCTCGCCCATGGCGGCGCCCTACATCGAGCCCCGCGAGTGGCACCACTCGCAGAAGCTCACGCGCCTCGAAGACGACGGGCTGCGCGTCGAGTTCGACGTGCCCAACCTCACCGAGGTGGTGGGCTGGGTGCTGCGCTGGGGCGCCAACGCCGTGGTGCGCGAGCCCCCCGAGCTCATCAAGCGCGTGCGCGACGAGCACATGAAGGCCGCCGCCCGCTACGCCGCGCCCGAAGCCGGCGCGTAGCCGACGCGCAACGAACCGTTCCGTCGCGCCCCACTACCGGTCTCGTCGCGGGCGACCGACGTTGCCTCGCCAGAAGAGGTCACGATGATGCAGATTCGCACCGCCGCCGAGCGCGGCCACGCCGATCACGGCTGGCTCGACTCACACCACACCTTCTCCTTCGCCGACTACTACGACCCCAAACACATGGGCTTTCGCAGCCTGCGGGTCATCAACGACGACCGCGTCTCGGCGGGCCACGGCTTCGGCACGCACCCGCACCGCGACATGGAGATCATCTCGTACGTGCTCGAGGGCGCCATGGAGCACAAAGACTCCATGGGCAACGGCTCGGTCATTCGTCCCGGCGACGTGCAGCGCATGACCGCGGGCACCGGCGTAACCCACAGCGAGAAGAACGCCTCGGCCGCCGAAGAGGTGCACTTCCTCCAGATCTGGATCGTGCCCGACACGCAGCGCCTCACGCCGGGCTACGAGCAGACGCACTTCTCCGTCGACGACAAGCGCGGGCGCCTGCGCCTCGTGGCCTCGCGCGACGGCCGCGACGGCTCCGTCACGGTGCATCAAGACGTCGCCCTCTACGCGGGCGTGTTCGAAGCGGGCGAGCGCGCGCGCCACGAGATCGCCGCCGGCCGTCACGCGTGGGTGCACGTCGCCCGCGGCCGCGCGAAGGTCAACGGCGCCACCCTCGCGGCGGGCGACGGCGCGGCCCTCTCGGATGAATCGGGCGTCGACGTCGAGGGCGTCGACGGGGCCGAGGTGCTGGTGTTCGACCTCGCGTGAGAGCCCTTGCGAGCGAGGCCGAAGTGCCCGCACACTCGCCACGGTGAAGGGCTGTTCTCGCGCCTGGGTGATCGCGCTCTTG
>CAISKJ010000561.1 GCA_903885885.1 uncultured delta proteobacterium | reverse complement strand
CGCAGCGGGCCACCATCGAGTACGCGACGCCGGCCCACGTCGGGTCGGGCCCCACGGTCTGCGTGATGGCGCCCGCGCGGTGCGCCTCCTCGAGCATCGTGGACACCAGACGGTGCTTGCCCGCGCCCTCGTCGCCGATGACCGCGATCGCGGTGAGCGTCCCCGCGCCGCTGCGCGACCACGCGTCGCGGACGCGGCCGAGCTCGGTGTCACGGCCCACCATGGGAATGGGCCCGAGGCTCGACGTGGTGACGCTCACGGCCACGCGCTGCGGGCGTCGCGGGTCGTGCGCGCCGACCTCGTCGTTGGTCGCGCGCAGCGCGGGGGCCACGCGCGCGCCGCACTCGCCGCAGAACTTGAGCCCCGCGTTCACCGTGGTGCCGCACTTGGGGCACTGGGCGCCGGCGCGCGCGTCGTCGCGGTGCGGGGCCACGGCGGCGTGGAGCGCGGCCGCGAACTCGACCGCGGTGCCGTAGCGCACGTCGGGGTCTTTCTCGAGGCCGTGGAGGAGCACCTGCACGAAGTGGTCGGGCAGGTCGGGCGCGAACTGACGCGGGTCGGGCACCGGGTCGTTCACGTGCATCAACAGCACCTGCTGCGGTAGCTCGGCGTCGAAGGGGAGGCGCCCCGTGACGCAGTAGTAGAGCACCACCGCGGCGGAGTAGAGGTCGCTGCGCGGGTCCGGCGGGAGCCCCCTGCCCTGCTCGGGCGCCATGTAGTCGGGCGTGCCGCACACGAGGCCCGGCGACGTGACGCCGGGGGCCACGTCGGAGCGGATCTTCGCGAGGCCGAAGTCGACCACCTTCACGAAATCGCCGCCCGTGCGGAGCGGCTCGACGAGCACGTTCTCGGGCTTGATGTCGCGGTGAATCACCCCCTGCTCGTGCGCCTCGGAGAGGGCCGCGAGCACCTGACGGATGATCTCGCCGGCGCGGGCCCACGGCAGCGTGCCCGACTCCCACACGACGCGCGCGAGGTCGCGGCCGCGGAGAAACTCCATCACGAGGTAGAGCAGGTTGTCGTCGGTGCGCCCGAAGTCGAGCACGCTCACCGCGTTGGGGTGGTTGATGCGCGAGCACGCGCGCGCCTCGGCGTAGAAGCGCGCCACGGCGTTGTCGTCGCCCGCGAGGTGGGGGTGAATCACCTTGATCGCGAGCGTCTTGCCGAGCGACGTCTGCTCCGCGCGGTACACGCGCCCCATGCCCCCGGCGCCGATGGCCTCGAGGATCATGTACCCGCCGCCGATGGTGCGCCCCACCAGCGGATCGCCCGACGCGGGGCGCAGCGCGCCGATCGGAAACCCGCACGAAGGGCAGAAGCGATGCCCCTCTTCGCAAGGCGCGTTGCACTGGTGACAGGTGCGCACCACACGTGACTCTAACAACCGTCGTGCACCCGTGAAAAGCTGGTAGTCTCCCGACCCCGTTCGTTCGAGCGACACCCGCGATGACCCCACAGCGCCCAGGACTGGCAGCGATCGTGCTCGGCGCCGCGGCGTGGGCCCAGCTCGCGCTCGCGCCGGTGGTCTCGGGCGCCGCCGACGCCCTCTCCCTGCTCGCGGCCGTCGCCGCGCTCGGGGTGCTCCTCGCGGCGGTGGCGTCGCGGGGTGTGCCCGCCCGCGCCGCGGCCCTCGCGCTGGCGGGCTATCCGGCCGCGTTGGGCGTTGCGGCGTTCTTCGCGGGGCGCCACGCGGTGGCGCGCTTCGACGCCCCCTCGCGCGTGGTCGCGGCCCTCACGATGCTGGCCTACCTGGTCAGCGT
>CAISKJ010000560.1 GCA_903885885.1 uncultured delta proteobacterium | reverse complement strand
GCTCGGCGCTGGTCGGGTCGTCGAGGCGCAACGCCCTCCCGCCGTCGGGGATCTCTCCGGGCGACACGGGCGTCGCACTGCCCGGCACCACGTGGTCGCCGCGCGGCGTCGGCGCGGGCGTCTCGGCGGGCGGCGCGGCGGGGGCGCCCGTGCCCGACGAGGTCTCACAGGCCGCGAGGAGCGCCATCGCCGCGAGGGAGTGCGCGCGGTTCATCAATCAATCCTCCGGTAGGCGGGCGACGTGACGATGGCCCGCACGAGGGCGCGGTAGCTGCGCCCGTGCTCCTCGAAGCCGCGGAGCAACACCGGGAGCACGCGCGCCGTCTCGTCGTCGCTCATGGGTCGGTTGAGCAGTCGCGCCCACGTCGTACGCACGGTGCACGACTGGAGCTCCTGGCTCGCGAGCGTGTCGGCCACCAGCGAGCGGGGCCCTGCCTCGATGCGGCGCACCTCGTCGGCGCCGCGGTAGAGGTACGGCTGCAACGTGCCGAGGAAGGGCACCGAGTCGCCGTCGAGGGGCGTGGTGACGTAGTAGCGGCACCGCTGCGGGCACGCGCCGCCCTGGCACGCCGCGCAGGCCGGATCGAACGACGGGAACGCGCCCTGGTCGAGGTAGCGCGTGCCGCGCTCGGCCCAGCGCCCCCACGCGGCGCCGAGGGGCTCGATGGACGCGTGGCAGTACTGGCAGCCGCAGCGGCGCGCGAGGTTCGACTCGCTGTGACACGCGCTCTCGGGGGGCGGCGGCGGGTCGCTCGAGGGCACGAAGGGGCGGCACAGAAACGCCGTACGAAAGCGGTTGATGCGCGACCGCAGCGTGGGAAACCGCGCGAGAAACACGGGCGTCGTGAGCACGCCGCTGTGCTGCGGACCGCGGATGTACTCGTGCCACGTGGCGTCGACCTGGGGCACGTCGGGCAGCGACTCGGGCGGCGCCGACGGGCTGAACTCGAGTTCGCCCATCTGCTCCGCCTGGTAGCGGTTCATGAACGTGAGCGGGCCGTTGGCCATGCCGCGGCGCGTGGTGAAGATGGTGGCGTAGTCCTCGTCGCGGGCCACCACCGACGCGACGATCTCGAGGGGCTCGCGGTTGATCGCCTCGAGGAGCCGCGCAATCGTGAGCGACGGCCGCGCCGCATCGCCGGTGAAGGGCGCGCACCACGTACCGTCGGGGCCGCACCCGCACGACGCGTCGACGAAGAGGCCGGGCCTGCACGGCACCCGTCTCGTCACGCTCTCGGCGCGCGTCTGCGACTCGTACGCGCAGGTCTTCACCCAGCGGCCGCCGGCCCAATAGGGTCGCGTGAGCACCCAGCCCTCGCGGCGCAGCTCGACGCGCGACTGCGGCCGCGTCTCGACCACGTTGTCGCAGGGGTTCTCGACCTCGGCGTAGCCCGCGGGGCACGCGTAGCCCGGCCCGTCGCCCTCGACGGTGCGCCCCGCCACCACGCGCGTCTTCGCGGCGTAGTCGGCGCGGGTGAACGTGCCGCCGGGCCCCGTAGGCCGTAGGGCGCGGCAGTAGTTGGGGCACGTCGCGACGGAGTGGTACGGCAGCGGCACGTCGCGGTCGTCGTAGTAGTACCGACGCTCGCCGTTCTTCGGCGACATGTAGTACGGTCGCCCCGATGGTTCGTGGGCCCATCGTACGTCACCGGCCGCCACGCGCGGCGGGGGATAGGGCACGTTCACGTCGCAGCCGAGGTAGCGGTCACCGCCGCGGAGCTGCCGGTCGCCGAGCGACACGCCGTAGCCGAAGGTGGCGGGGAGCGCCGCCGATTTCGCCACGCACGCGGGGTCGTCGGGGTTGTAGCGCGCGTTGCGCACGAGGCAGCACGACGGGTGGTTGGGGTCGGCGGCCG
>CAISKJ010000559.1 GCA_903885885.1 uncultured delta proteobacterium | reverse complement strand
TCCCCGCGGGGATCGCGGGCACCGCCGACGCGGCGGCCTTCGCGCGCCACGCCTCGGCGAGCGCCCACGCGGGCAGCACGCAGCGCGCCCTCGCGACCTGCGTTCCGCGCGCGGAGGGGGCCACCGTGTACCTCCATCCCATTACGCCGGGCCTGCTGCGCGTGTCGGCGCCGGGGCTCGTCGCCTGCGCGGGCCACGACCTCGGCGTGGTGCCCGACGTGACCGGCGACGGCTCCGACGACGTGGCCGCGGTGGGCGCCGCGCCCGACCAGCTCGTGCTGCTCGACGGCGCGTCGCTGCGCCCGCACCTCACCGTCACCCTCGCAGGCGTGCGCGCCCTCGCCGTGGGCGCCACGGTGCGCGTGCAGGGAGAGCCCTCGGTGGTGGCCTTCGTCGAGGCGCGCGGCGCCGACGGGCCCGCGGAGCTCTACGCGGTGGGCGCGGTCTCGTCGCTGGTGCGGTGGCACGTGACGAGCGAGGCGCCCACGCGCTTCGGCGCGCCCGCGACGCTGGGCCTCGCGGTGGGCCCCGACGCGAGCGGCGACGACGTCGGCGACGTCGCCGCGGGCCTCGTCGCGCCCGACGCGCGGCGCTGCGTGCAGCTCTACTCGGGCGCCGACGGGCGGGCCCTGTGGGCGCATCCGTTCTGCCAGGCGCGCGGCGAGGGCGCGCAGTCGGTGAGCCTCGGCCCCGACGTGAACGGCGACGGCAAGGCCGACGTGGCGGTGGGCTGCGACCAGCCCACGGCGGGCGACGCGCCGGTGGTGATCTTGTCGGGCGCCGACGGCGCCGTGCTGCGCGCCATCGAGGCGCCGCGCGACGAGGCCGCGGCGGGCTTCGGGTGGCCCGTGGCGCTCGGCGGCGACCTCGACGGCGACCCCACGCAAGAGCTCCTGGTGGGAGCGGGCGCACGCGTGCTGGTGTTCGACGCCTCCACGGGGCAGCTGCGCTCCACGATCGAGCCGCAGGGCGCGAGCGAGGGCAGCGTGCGGGTGTTTCCGGTGCCGCCGCTGGTGGCGGGCGCGGCGTGGTCCGTCGCCGTGGCGTCGCCGGGCGAGGGCATGCGCGTGTACGCGGTGCCCGAAGGCGAATAGCAGACAGCGGCTCGAGGGGGGCATCGATGACGCAGCGGGCGCTCTTTCCGGTTCTCAAAGAGGCCCACTGGGCCCATCGCGACCTCGCAGTGACGATGCCGTTTCCGGGCCTCGCGCGGCCCGACGCGCCGCTCGTGGCCTTCGCCGACGACGCGCCCGGCGGCTACGTGTTCTTGATGAAGAGCGACGCCGCCGGGGTCGATCCCTCTGCGCTCTTCACCGAGTGCGTGGCGCGCCTCGCCGCGCGCCCCTACGACCTCGCGTCGCCCTTTCCCGGCTGCGCGGTGTCGGCGGGCGCCGACCTCACCGCGGAGCGTGTGCTCGACCGGCAGTTTCTGTCGTCGGTGCAGCAGGCGCTGCAGTCCAACGACCTGCTCGTGTGCGTGCCGCACCGCGTGGCCCTCTACGCGCTGCGCGCCGACGCGTCGCCGGCGGTGCGCGCGCAGTTCGCCGCGCTGGTGGAGTTCGAGGCGGGCCGCGCGCCCTCGCTGGGCCACGCCCCCGTCTCGATGCTCGCCTTTCACGTGATCGACGGCGTCGTGCGCGACGCGGCGCCGCTGCGCGCCATCGCCCCGCAGATGGCCGCCGCGCAGACCGCCTACGCCCCCTCCCCCGCGCGCGACGGCGTCACGGTGCCGGCTGTGTCGCTCACGCTGCTCTCGATCGCGGCGGCGGCGCGGCTGCTCACGGTGGCCATCGCAGCCGCCAGGGTGTCGCTCGGTGGCGACCTCCTGTGGCAAGCGCTGTGGTCGGTGGCGCCGCTCGCGCTCGCGGGCGCGATGTTCACCGCGCCGAAGCTCGG
>CAISKJ010000558.1 GCA_903885885.1 uncultured delta proteobacterium | reverse complement strand
ATGCGCAGAAAGCCCGCCGACTGTTCGAAGGTCTTGGGCCCCACGCCCGACACGTCGAGCACCTGCTTGCGCGACCGAAAGGGACCGTTCGCGTCGCGGTGCGCCACGATGCGCTTCGCCAGCGTAGGCCCGATGCCCGCCACGTAGCCCAGCAGCGACGCGCTCGCCGTGTTGAGCTCCACCCCCACCGAGTTCACGCAGCTCTCCACCACCTCGTCGAGCTTCTTGGCCAGCAGGGGCTGAAACACGTCGTGCTGGTACTGGCCCACGCCGATGGCCTTGGGGTCTACCTTCACCAGCTCGGCGAGCGGGTCTTGAAGCCGCCGCGCGATCGAGATGGCCCCGCGCACCGTGAGGTCGAGGTCGGGGAACTCGTCGCGCGCCACGTCCGACGCCGAGTACACGCTCGCGCCCGCCTCGTTGACCATCACCACGAGCACCGCGCTGTCTTTGCCCAGCACCTCGCGCGCGAACGACTCGGTCTCGCGGCCGTGCGTGCCGTTGCCCACCGCGATGGCCGCGGGCTTGTACTTCTCGATCAGGTGCCTGAGCGTGGCGCGGCTGCGCTCGACGGCGCTGTCGCCCTGCACGAGCATCAACACCGTGTGCTCGAGGATGCGCCCCGTCGCGTCGAGCACGGCCACCTTGCAGCCCGTGCGCTGGCCCGGATCAATCCCGATCACGGCCTTGCCACCGAGGGGCGCCGCGAGGAGCAGCGCGCGGAGGTTCTGCGCGAACACGTCGACGGCGTCGCGGTCGGCGTGGAGCTTCATCTCGACGCGCACCTCGCTCTCGACGGAGGGCGCGAGGAGCCGGCGCCACGCGTCGGCCACGGCCGCATCGAGCTCGCCCGCCCACGGCGACGCGCCCTTGCGGTTGGCCATGCGCGCCACATCGCCGAGCGCGCGCTCGACGTCGACCTCGACCTCGGCGCGCAGCACGTTCTCGGCCTCGCCGCGGCGCACCGCGAGGTACCGGTGCGAGGGGATCGTCGCGCAGGCCTCGCGGAACTCGTAGTACATCTCGAACTTGGTGGGCGCGCTCACCTCGGGCGCCTTGGTCACCACCAGCGTGCCGTCTTTCAAGAACAGCTCGCGCGCGAAGCGGCGCACCTCGGCGCTCTCGGCCACGGCCTCGGCCACGATGTCTCTCGCGCCCTGGAGGGCTTCTTTCACCGTGCCTACGCCCTTGTCGGCGTTGATGAACGCCGCGGCCTCGGCGAGGGGGTCGCCGTCGGCGGGCTGCGCGGCGATGCGCTGCGCGAGCGGGTCGAGGCCCTTCTCGCGAGCGATCATGGCGCGCGTGCGGCGCTTGGGCTTGTACGGGAGGTAGATGTCTTCGAGGTCGCTCTTGACCGCGCAGGCCTCGATCTTCGCGCGAAGCTCGGGCGTCAGTTTGCCCTGCTTGTCGATCTCTTCGAGAATGGTCTTCTTGCGGTCTTCGAGCTCGCGAAGGTATCCGTGGCGCTCTTCGACGGCGCGAATCTGCACCTCGTCGAGGCCGCCCGTGGCCTCTTTGCGGTAGCGCGCGATGAAGGGCACCGTGGCCCCTTCGGCGAGCAGCGCCACCACCGAGCGCACGCCGTGTTGAGGGATCGAGAGTTCGTTCGCAATGACGAGAATCGGGTCGAGGGCCATAGAGGGGCGCGGACCATAAAGAAGCCCCGCCCCCCGCGCAACGGCGAGCATTCGCCCCGCGCGACGTACCCTGTCAGTCGCGCAGCGAGACGCCCGTAGGCATACGCGGCGACGCGAGGCGAGGCGTCGCGGCGTCGTTGTCGTTGAGGGGCCCCTCGACGTCGAAGGGGACGCTCGCGGCGAGCACTGGACGACGCGCGACGGGGGCCTGCGCGGCGCGCGCCTGCTCGTCGCCGTCGAAGCGCTCACACAGGGCCCCGGAGGCCGCGTCGAGGGCCGCGAGCGCGTCGTCGAGGCCCACGAGCTGCGCGTCGAGCGAGAGCGGACGCTGCCGCGCGAGGCACACCTGCACGCGGCCGAAGGTGCCCTTTCTCCGCGCCGAGCGCGGCGCGCGCGAGGGCGCCCGAAGCAGCGCGCGGCGCAGGCGTTTGGAGGCCGCCACCACGGCGGGCTCCTCGTCGCAGACGCCCGCGGCGAGGAGCGCCTCGACGCGCACCGCCGCACGATCCCACGCGGCCTCGAGCTCGCCCAGCGTGAGCCGCGGCGCGAGGTCGGTGATGCGGCTCACGGGCCAGCGCACCTCGCAGCGCACGAGACGGCGCCCCTCGCTGCGCGCCTCGCGGTCGAGCGGAATCGCCACCCACGGCCCCTGCGAGACAACCCCCGCGGCGGGGGCTTCGAACGGCGACGACGAGACCTGCGTGGCGAGCAACATGGCGGTGCGTAGCTCCATCGTGCGTCGGTTCCGTCAACCATCCGTCACGGCGGTGCCCGATTGCAGCACACATGCCGCACGCGAAGCTTCGCTTCACCGAACACCGTCGTCTGCCAACACCATGTTTCGGAGCAATCGATGCCCCGCTCGTCACGTTGTTGACCGACGTAAAATTGACGCCTCAAATCTTTGACGCATCCGCCGTACGGCGAACGCTGCCCTGACTACAGCCCGGGCACGCCGCGCCGTCGGGCCCCCTCGAGCACGGCGGCGGCCTCGGGCGCCCTGCCCGCGTCGACCTCGACGCGCGCCCGCAGGCGAACGGCGGCGGCGTTCATGGGCT
>CAISKJ010000557.1 GCA_903885885.1 uncultured delta proteobacterium | reverse complement strand
GCGCGATGCGTCTGCGACCCGCCGAGGTGGGCGAGCTGTTCACCGACGCGGGGCGGCAGCGCATCGAGCGCAGCGTGCCGGGGCTCACGCCGTCGCCGCGCGAGCGCCGCTGGCAGCTCCTGTCGCTGCACCGCACCGACGCCGTCGTCGGCTGGTGCGCGCGCGGCGTCCACGTGGCCGAGCCCGGCGGCGCCGAGGGCTTTCGCGAGCGCACCCTCTACGTCGAGCGGCTGCTCATCGTAGGGGCCGAGGGCGACGGTCGCTGGGGCGCGTGGGTCGAGGGGCTGGTGCTCACGGGCAACGGGTGGCGCATGCTCCCGTGGGTGCCCTTCGAAGACACCGTCGAGGCGCCGCGACGCGAGCACAGCGACCTCGCGCTGTGGGACTGTGACCTCGCCCATCGGGGCTGGTAGAACGTCAGGCCGTCTCGATGGCCTGCTCGATCATCTCTTCGAGGTGCAGCGCGACGGCGGCGGTGGCCTGCGCGCTCACGGCGGCCGCGGCGGCCTCGCCCTCGACGGCGGGCGGCGCGATGGTGGGGCGGCTGTTCTCGCGGCCGAGGAGGGCCAGCACGCGGGCCCGCAGGTCGGTCGCGTCGCGCACGGGGTGACCGCTGCGGCCGTCGGTGACGCCCATCGCGAGCGATTTCACCAACGCGCGCGTCTGCGTCGAGAGGTCGGCGGGGTCGATGCGCGCGAAGGGAACCACGTCGCGCGGGGCGAGGCCCTTCGCGCCGACGAGATAGCCGAGCAGGTATTCAGCGTGGAGACTCAGCGCCATGGGGACAAATGCGACTCCGAGTGACAGACCGCGCGTCGGAGGCTCGACAGTAGCGCTTCGAGCTTGCGCTTGTCACCTCTTACATTCTCAGTGAAACCGCGCGACGCGGGGGTGAGCCTACGGGGTCATCGAGGGAACGGTGGGCACCCCCTCGGGGTCGCGCCCCGCGGTGCCGAGAAACGCCGCCGCGCGGAGCCGCGCGCCAGGCACCGAGAACACCACGAAGTGTCCGTCGCGGCCCGTCGGGGCGTCGAACTGCATCCACGCGCCGGTCACCGCCGCGCCGCCGCCGAGCACCACGTTGCGTCGCGCGGGGAGCAGCGTGGTGCCGAGCCCCGTGAGTTCGAAGAGGGGATCGGTGTGGAGCACCGGATCGACGAGGGGGAGGGCGATGGCGCGCGCGAGGGCGGCGATGCCCTCGGGGGGCGCGTAGGTGTCGACGAAGCCCTGCGTCTGAAACACGTGCTTGGGGTGCAGCCCGGAGCGCGGCTCGCGCACGATGTAGCGCCCGTAGTTGACCGGGTCCGAGGGGTCGACCATGAGCTGCAGGAGGGTGACCGCGGGGTGCAGCGACACGAGCTCGCGCGGCGCGAGGGCAAGGATCGACGTGATGATCGCGGGGATGTTCACCGGGCTCGTCTTGAGCAGGAGCGACACGTTGAACGCGCCGCCGGCGCCCGAGAGCACGGCAGCGTGCGGGGCGTCTTCGGCGGCGAGCCACAGGGGGCCGTTGAGCCCGCCCTGCGAGTGGCCGAAGAACATCAAGCGCGCGGGGTCGAAGCGCGCGGTCACGGCCTCGCCGTTGCGCATCATGGGCACGGCGAGGGCGCGCGCGAAGCGGCCGCACTGAATGAGGTCGAGGGCGGCCTGGAGGTTGTTGGTGCGCCCGGCCTCGGGGTTGAGAAAATTGAAGAAGGCCGTCTCGGGCGAGGTGCCCATGGTGGCGCGCTCGCCGTGAAACACCTGATCGAAGCCGAGCATCGCGACGCCCTCGAGGGCGGCCGCTTCGGCGGTGCGATCCATGATGAAGCTTTGATAGTCGCCGCCGGTGCCGTGGGCGTAGATGGCGAGGGGCCAGCCGGCCGCCGGCATGGGGCCCTTCGGGATGGTGAGCGCGAAGCGCAGCGTCTCGGTGCGCTGCACCTGCGGAACGCCCGCGGCGTCGAGCACGAAGCCCCCGCTCCCCATGGCGCCGTAGGGCGGCGGACCGGCTTGAAACACCGGGTTGGGCCCGTAGTGCCCGATCACCGAGTCGGCGTACCCGAGGTCGAACACGGCGCCGAGGTCGGCGAGCGCGGGCGTCGGCCCCGCCGTGCGGAGCCAGTCGGCGGCGCGAAAGAACTCGGCGCCCGGGTCGAGCGTGGTGAACGTGGTCACCGACAAGATGCGGTCGCGCGTGACGCCGACGCCCGCGAGCTCGTCGAGGGCGGGCGCGAACACCGCCCGCGCCGCGGTGACGGCCGCGTCGTCGCTGGCCGCCGCGGGGGCGAGCACGGCGTCGAGGTCGCGGTCGCGCGTAAAGCGACTGCCGTCGCGGGCGCGGAGGACGCGCGTGACCACGACGGCGTAGCGCGTGCGGGGGCGCAGCGGAAAGCCCGTCGCGGGCGCCACGGCGAGGGTGTTGCTGTGCCAGTAGCGGGTGGGCGCGTCGCGCACGTACCACTGGAGCGGCAGGCGACGGCCGTGGTCCGGCGAGGCGGGGTCGACGTCGATGAGCTGCACCGACGAGGCGTCGCGGCGCGAGGCGTCGGCGCTCGCGGGGAGCGAGGCCGGATCGATGGCGCTGCCGAAGCGAAGGTACGTGGCGCCGACGGGCGAGAAGCCGTCGAGGCGATCGGTGAAGAGCGTGACGTACTGCCCGAGAATGGTCGACGAGCCCGCGCCGGGCATGAAGGTGAGGTCGATCTTGCCCCGCGCGGTGCGCGCGACGTCGCTGGGCCACGGCATGAGGAAGGCCGTGCGGCGGTCGCCGGTGAGGTCGGCGCGCGGCAGCACCCAGCTCGCGAGCCCGGCGGTGACGGGCACGAGCTCATCGACCGCGGGCTTCACCGCGGGGACGTCGCCGGTGGCGACCGCGTCGGGGAGCGCGCGCGCGTCGGCCGTGATCGCGGCGTCGAACTTCGCCGCGCCGCCGTCGACGGGGAGCACGTCGAGGCCGCCACAACCCGCGAGAAATGCAGAGAAAACCAGTGTGCGCGCGCTCATCGGCGCCGAGCCTACAGCGCGCGTGCGGCGCTTCGCTACGGGGTGTCGTGCGAAGTCACAGCGCGGCGCGGCGCGAGAAGCGCATCGGCGCGGTGAGGTGCCCCCACACGGCCTCGCCGCGGGCGTCGTAGCCCCGGTCGCGCACGGTGACCTCGCCCTCGCGCACGAGGAGTTCGCGCTTGGCGTGCGAGGCGCCGTTGAGCACGCTGCGGCAGGCGGTGCCCGCGGTGGCGGCTTCGAAGCGGTCGCCGCGCCAGGTGGCCACGAGGTCGCAGCCCTCGCGCTCGGTCACTTCGTCGGCGGTGAAGTGACGCTTCGAAGCGTCGTCGCAGAGGCCGCGCGCCCCCTCGGGGTCGAGGAGGGTGAACTCGCGCACGTGGGCCTGGCGGTGACCCTGGCCGTCGACCACGTAGAGGCGCTGCGAGAGGGGGCGGCCGGTGCCATTGGCGAAGCGCTCCTCGGCGTAGAGAACGTGCTCGCCGAGGGCGGGCGCGTCGACGCGGCAGACCTTGCGGGCGACGGCGCCGACGTGCGCGTCGTCGCTGCCCGAGGCGGGCGCTTCGAAGTCGCCCTGGAGCATTCTTGCGAGTCGGGCGCTGGCCCGCGTCTCGACAGGCGAAGCGACGGCGATGCGCGACCCGTGGCTCGCCATGTACGCCCCCGCGAGAACACCAGGAATGAGCATGAGGCCGAGAACTACGCGACGCATGGCATGACTCTCCCCGCGGCGTCCACTGCGCCGCGCGCTTTCCGTTACAAACAAGGCCGTTACCGTGGTCCGTCGTCGCAGGGCAAAAAAGCTGCGCTAGAGTCGCGACCCCTCCGATGCGCAACGCCTCGCTCGCACTCCTCGTCGTCGCGCTCGTCGCGTGTCGCAAGGCCACTCCCGCGGTCCCCGACGCCGCGATCGCCGACGAGCCCGACGCGTTCGCGCCTGGAGCTCCGAGGGCTCACGCGCCCACGTGCCGACCCGTGGCGGTGTCGTGGTACGCGCCTCCCGCTACGGGCGAGCGCCTCGACGACGACGCGGGCGTGCTCTCTCCCCCCGACGCGGGCGACGCGCTCTTCCCCGCCATCGAGTCGGCCACGATGGCCGCCGTCGACAACACCCAGTGGCTCCTCTGGGCCGACGCGCGCGACCACGCGCTGCACCTCGGGCGCGCGCCGCGCTCCGCGGTGACCACGGCCCTCACGGGCGGCAACCGCGGCGAGGCGCTGCTCTCGCTCGCTGGGCCTCAGCGCGCCACGCCCGTCGCGGTGTGGGCCTACGACACGCCCGCGGGGCGGCTCCACACCGTGCGCGGGGGCGAAGCGCTCGACGCCGCGTGCTCGCAGCCCGAGGCGCGCGACGAGGCGCTCGCCCTGTCGACCGCGGTCACTTCACAGGGCGTGCTCGTCGCGTGGGACGACGACGGCCCCACGGGCGGCGCGGTGAAGGTGCAGGTGGTGCCGGTGCCTGTGCCCGCGGGCGCGTGCCCGACGCCGCGGCAGGTGTCGCCGCCCGACCAGGACGCGGGCGACCCCCTCGTGGTGGGCGCGCCCGACGGCGGCGCCGTGATCGCGTGGCTCTCGGCGCGCGAGCTCGAGCGCGATCAGAACAACGACACCGCGACGGACGTGTGGGCCCTCGCCCTCGACGCGCGCGGGGCCTCGCTGGGCGCGCCGGTGCGCGTCACCACCAGCCCGGGGCACCGCTTCGGGCTCGCGGCGGCGGTGTCGCCCGACGGGGGCTCCGTGTGGCTCGCCTATCGGGTGGTGCCCGACAGCGGCACGGAGGCGCGCGGCGACGGCGGGTCCGTGGCCCTCACGCGCCTCGCGCGCAACGCGCAGGGGCTCGCGCGCCTCGGCGACCCGATGGTGATGACCGCCAACGACGCCAACCCCACGGGCGCCCTGCGGGTGTTCGCGTACACCAGCGTCGACCGGCCCGTCGACGTGTGGTGGCGCGACCGGCGGGGAGACGCCGTCACCACGATGCGCAGGGCCTGCGACGCCACCGGGAGGCCCGCCCTCGACGCGCCGGGCG
>CAISKJ010000556.1 GCA_903885885.1 uncultured delta proteobacterium | reverse complement strand
CGGGTGCGCGTCGAAGAAGCGCGCGAACGACGCTTCGGGGTCGCCGTCGAGCGAGGCCCACAGCGCGGCGTAACCCTCGACGCGCTGGAGCTGAATCACGCCGTCGTAGCCCTTCTCGATCGCGTGGGCGAGCACGAGCTCGGCGCGCGTGGCGAGGCTCAGCGCGGCGCCGAGCTGAGCCTCCGTGGCGTTCTTGGGGAGCGAGCCATAGTCGACGGTGTCGTCGGCGACGCCGAAGTAGTGAAACGGCAGGAGCGCGCCCACGCGAATCGCCTCGGGCAGACGCACCTCGAAGGCCACGTTGCCGTCGCAGAGGTCCATCACGTTGCGGCCGTCGGAGCGCTCGGGGGTGGCCGTGATGCCGAGGAGAAACCGCGCCCTCAACGCTCGCAGCGCGCGCTGCCACCCGTCGGCCTCGGCGTGGTGAAACTCGTCGATCACCACGTAGTCCCAGTCGCGCGCGAGGAGCTCGCGACCGCCGCTCCCGAGCAGCGCCTGAATCGTCACGAACACCGCGTCGCGCCCCGTGGGCCGCGCGCCCTCGACGAGCACATCGCACGCGAAGGCCCCGCCGAAGACGCGGCCGAACTCCTTCGCGGCCTGCGTCACGATGTCCTTGCGGTGCGCCACGAAGAGGATCGTCTGGGCACCCGCCGCCTGCGCGTCGAAGGCCGCGAGGAGGGTCTTTCCCACGCCCGTGGCCGCCACCACGAGCGCGCGCTTCACGCCCTGGGCGCGCTCCTCGGCGAGGCGCTGCAGGGCGTCGCGCTGCAGGGGCTTCGGCGTCGGCGCGGGGCCGTAGCCCTCGCCGCGGTCGGCCACCGTCGAGGCCTCGGCGAGCGTTGCGATGCGCGCGGCGGCCCAGCGCTTCGCGTACGCGGTGAGAAAGGCCGCGTCGGGGGCGCACACGTCACGGCGCGTCCACAGCTCCTCGAAGCGCTGCCACATCTCGTCGAAGGCCGCCGGGTCGTCGACGCGGGTGTTCCACTCGACGTTGTCGCGCAGGCCCGCGCGCGACCAGTTCGACGAGCCAACCCACCCTACCTTCGAGGCGCGCAGCACGAGCAGGTGCACCTTGGCGTGAAAGCCCTGCGACCCCTGCTGAACCCGCAGCGCCAGCCCCTCGATGGCGAGGAGCGCGCGGAGGGCCTGCGGCTCGGTCACGTCGAGGTAGGTCGAGGTCAACACGCGCACGGTGGCGCCGCGGCGCCGCGCGTCGGCGAGCGACGGGAGCAATAGCTGGAGCCCCGTCATCTGCACGAAGGCCACGGACACGGCGACCTCGACCGCGTCGCGCAGCGCCTCGCGCAGCACGTCGGCCATGCGCGCCGACGAGGCCGTGTTCAACACCTGGGTGGAGTTCGCCATCCGCGCCACCTTGCCAGGCTCGCCCGGGGCGTCACGGGAAAACGCCGCATTCCCCTTGTTTCAAGCCGTTACACCTCGACGTGGGCCCTCCCCACGGGTGTTCGCGCGTCGGCACACCGCGCCGTAGGCCCTCCCCGCGGGTGTTCGCGCGTCGGCACACCGCGCCGTAGGCCCTCCCCACGGGTGTTCGCGCCACGGCACACCGCGCCGTAGGCCCTCCCTCGCGGTGTGCGCGCGCCGAGACGCTCCCCCGGAGGGGCTACGTCGACGTGTTCACGCGCCGACGCCCCCCTCCGAAGGCCCTACGCGGGGCTATCGCGGCTGTCCGCCGCCCTCGCCACCGCCGCCACCGCCGCCACCGCCCTCACCGCCGTCCGTGCTGCGGCTCTGGGGGCCTGCGACGGGGCGGTCGAGGCGGTCGGCTTCGGCGTCCATGCGCCCGAAGCGGAGGAGGCCCTCGACGAGGTCGCTCGCGCGCGGAAGAAAGTCTTCGAAGGCGTCGCGCGTCGCGTTGCGCGCCGTGAGCGCGGTAATGGCCTCGGCCGTCTCGCGGTCTACGTCTTTGATGGCCTTCTCGAGCGCGAGGGCGGGCGTTCGCAGCAGGGCCGACCACTTCTTGGGCGAGGCCTTGCCGCCCTCGATGCGCGACTCGGGCAGCGCGTCGGGCTTGAGCTTCTCGATCACGTCGGCGGCGCGGAGCGCGAAGGTGGCGAGCTGCTTCGCGTCTCTTGGGGCCGCGGCGGCGAGCAGAATGGTCGAGAGAAAGCCCTGCCCGTAGAGGCCCACGACGCGCTCGCGCACGTCGTTGATGGCCTCGCGGGTGGTCTTCTCGTGGCGGTCGCGCTCGCTGCGCGGCGCGGCGTCGTCGGCGAGCTCGACGGTGTAGGCCACGTCGGCGGCCACCATCGCGTCGGCGAGCGCCGCCGTGTGCGCCGCCAGGGCGCCCAGGAGGCCCTCGATGGCCGCGCCGTGCTTCGCCCCCAGCGCGTCGGACACGGTGCGCGCCACCTTCGGCGCGTGCTCGCGCGCCACGGCCTGGAGCCGGTCGCCGTCTTTGCGGTTGTCGAGCACGCGCTTCGAAAGGTCGGGCGTGGCGCTCTTCTCGTTGCTCTCGTCTGCCATCGGTTCTCTCTACGGGTAAACTGCGGTCCGAGGGTGCACCGTGGAGAGGGCCCAACGCCCGTCTCTACGGTAAGACGATGGAACCTCTTTGGCCGCAGGCGCGTCAAGACGGCGGCGCGTTCGCCAGGCGTGACGTCAACACCCTCTCACTCCCACCACACGCGGGGGTGCACCGCGAGGGCGACGTCGTCGATGCGCACCGTGACCACCGCCGAGCCCGGCTGCGACGGCGCCACGAGGCGCGCGCGCCACCCTTCCGCCGACTGCGTCACGGGCCCCGCGAGGCTCCCGCTCCCGGCGAGCGAGAGGGCCACGCGCGCGTCGGCGCGGAGCGCTCCGTCGAGGGCGCGCGGCGTAACGAGCACCTCGACGGTGCTGCGCCCGTCGGCGGGCGCGCGGCGCGTGCTCGGGGTCACGGTGAGCGACGACGGCTCGGTGATCACGTGGGCGCGGTCGGCGGCGAGGTCTCGCAGCTCTTGCACCGCGCCCGAGGGCCACGCGATGCGAAGACGCGCGACGCGCGTGGCGGCGCCGAGCCCCACGGTGACGAAGGGCGCCTGCACCGAGAAGGCGTGCGCCACGCCGCCCACGTAGCGGCGCAGCGGCGGCGCGTCGTCGGTGATCCACACGGTGAGCCACGCGCCCACGGCGAGGTGGTTGCTCGTGGTGCCGCGGAGGCGCAGCACGACGCCGTGGTTGCCGTTCTCGATGTCGTTGCGGTAGAGCCGCGGGAGCTCGTGCTGGCCGCCGACGGTGAGGTCGGCGTCGCCGTCGTCGTCCCAGTCTTCGAAGGCGAGCGTGCGCCACTGGCCGCGGCGCTGCAGGTTGACGAGCGGCGTCACCTCGCGAAAGCGCAGCTCGCCGAGGCCCTGATAGGCGCCCACGTACTGGGGCCCGATGAAACGCTCGGGCGTGTCGAACCAGGCCGTCTGATCGTTGCCGTGGGCGATCACCTGGTCGAGGCGCGTGTCGCGGTCGAGGTCGATGAAGACCATGCTCCAGGGGATCATCGCGCGGCGGCTGTCGGCGGCCGTGGTGGCGATGCCCGCGCGGGCCGTAGCGTCTTCGAAGGGCCAGCGCGCGGTGCCGTGAAACAGCTGGTGAACGGGGTTGAGCGCCACGGCGAGGTCGAGGCGCCCGTCGTCGTCGAGGTCGTCGGCGCAGGCCGCCATCGGCGAGTTGAACGCGATGCTCGGAAAGCCCACCTGCGCGCCGCGGAAGTACGACACCGGCGGCGTCGGGTCGAAGGCCTCGTGGCGCGGAAAGCCCTCGGCGTCGGGCGCCACGGAGCGGTAGAAGACCGGCGCGCCGTTGGGGTCGATGCAGCTCCAGCCCACCGACATGAGCACGCGCTCGCCCGGTGCGAAGCGGGCCGCGAAGGCCGCGTAGGGCTTGCTCACCTGCTCGATGGAGAGCACCGCGGGCCGCTCGCGAAACGACCGCGGCCCCGTGCGCAAGAGGGCGTGGAGGTCGCGGCACGGCGCGCGGCAGCAGTCGGCGGCCACGAGCAGGTCGAGCCACCCGTCGTCGTCGAGGTCGTCGAGAAAGTAGCTCGTGATGCGCGACGAGGTCCCCCAGTCGAGGCGCAGCGGGTCGAGGGAGTCGGGCTGCGCGAAGCCCCCCGCGGCGTCGCCCCACGCGAGGGCGCGGTCGCGGTCGAAGGCGATGAGGTCGTCGCGGCCGTCGCCGTCGAGGTCGAGCACGCCCGCCAGCGCGGGCATCTCGGGGAGGCGCACGTCGGCGCGCGCGAACGCGCGCTCCGCGCGGTCGTAGCGGTACACCGCGTAGGGGGCGGCGCGGCCCGTGGGGGCCGTCTCCCAGTGCGAGATCACCACCTCGGCGCGGCCGTCGCCGTCCACGTCGCCCACGTGGGCCACGAGGTCGTCGGTGGTGAAGAGCTCGCGCGCCGGCGCCGG
>CAISKJ010000555.1 GCA_903885885.1 uncultured delta proteobacterium | reverse complement strand
TGGTGACGACCTTCGTGCTGTGCCCTGCGGTGGGCGTGTCGTGGACGCTCGCGGGCGTTCTCGGCGCGCTGGGGTTTGGTGCGTGGTGGGCGGGGCGCGCTCTCGCCCGCGGGCGCGTGAGCCCGCAGCGCGTGCTCGTGGCGGCGCACCTGGGCCTCGCCGCGTGGGCCCTCGCGGGGGCGCTCGCGCCGTCGTGGTTTACCGGCGGCGTGGCGCGGGCGCTGGTGTCGCTCAGCGAGCGCACGGAGCACGGCGGAGACCTCGCGCGGCTCGTGGTCGCGCTGGGGCTCACGGCGGTTCCTGGCGCGCTCGCGGGGAGCGCGTACCCGGCTGCCGTGGCGCTGCTCTCGCGCGGCGCGGGCGCGGGCACCGCCGTGGCGGGCGCGGCGAGCTCGCTCGGCGCAGCGGCCGCTGCGATGGTGACGACCTTCGTGCTGTGCCCTGCGGTGGGCGTGTCGTGGACGCTCGCGTGCGTGGCCGGTGTGTATGTGAGCGTTGCCGTGATGGCCGTTGGGGTGGAGGGCGGCGCGGCGCGCTCACGCGCGTCGGCTGGTGACGGAGCGGTTGAGGGGACCGTTGGGGGCGGGCGCGATGTGCTCGTCGCGCTCCTGTGCCTCGGCGTGGCCTCGACCGCGTGGCAGGTGCTGCTCGCGCGCAGCGCGTCGCTCGCGTTCGGCCCGAGCGCGTTCTCCTTCGCGGCGGCGCTCGCGGCGCACGTGACGGCCCTCGCGCTCGGCGAGCTCGCGGCGCTGCGCGCGGTGTCGAAGTGCGACGCGCGGGGCGCGCGCGCCGCGTTGGGAACGCTCGTGGTGGTGGGCGCGGTGGCGGTCGCGGCGTCGCGTCCGTTGCTCTCGGCGATGCCGCGCTTCGCCGAGCACGTGCTCGCGGGAGGTGCTCCCTCGCAGCCGGTGCTGTGGCTCACGGCGTATGGCGCGCTCGTGGCGGCGGCGCTCCCCGTGGTGGCCTGCGTGGGCGCGGCGATGGCCTTCGCGGCGCGTGCGCTCGCGGGCGACGCGACGACCTCGCACGACGGCGAGGCCAACGGGCGCGCGCTCGGCGCGATGGCCGTGGGCAACGTGCTCGGCGCGCTCGCGACCACCTTCGCGGTGATGCCCGCGCTCGGCCTCGACTCGGCCGCGCTCGCGGTGGGCCTCGCGCTCGTCGCAGCTGTGTCGATGGTGCGCTCGCGCCCGCTCGCCGTCGTGGGAGCGGCTGCGCTGTGCGGGCTCATGGCGGCGCAGCGGCGCGCGGCGGACCCGGCGGACATGCTCCGCGGGCCCTTTCTGTATGCGGGTTCGCGCGATGTGGAGCTCGGTCGCCTCGCGTGGCGGCGCGACGACGCCGAGGCCACCGTGGCCGTGCGGCGCGACGACGAGGGCAACGTGCTGTTGCAGATCAACGGCAAGGTCGACGCGACGAGCCTCGGCGACGCGACCACGCAGACGGTGGTGGGCGTGCTCCCCGTCGCGATGGGGCGCAGCGTGGGCGACGTGCTCGTGGTGGGCCTCGGCAGCGGCATGACCGCCGACGCCGCGCGCTCGGTGCCGGGCGTGCGCTCGGTGCTCGTGGCCGAGCTCGTGGGCTCGGTGGTCGACGCGGCGCGTACCGACTTCGCGCGCGCCAACCACCACGTGCTCGACGACGCGCGGGTGCGCGTGGTGAAGGCCGACGCGGCGCAGTTTCTTCGAGGCACGTCGCGCACCTTCGACGCCATCGTGAGCGAGCCGTCGAACCCGTGGGTCGCGGGCATGAGCGACCTCTTCACGCGCGAGGCCTTCGAGGCGGCGCGCGCGCGGCTGCGGCCGGGCGGCGCGTTCGGCGCGTGGTTTCACGCGTACAGCACCAGCGCCGAGGTGGTGGGCTCCATCGTGGCGACGTTTCACGCGGTGTTTCCCCGCGCGACGCTCGTCGAAATTACCCCGGGGCAAGACTACCTGCTCGTAGGCCTGCGCGACGGCGCGCTCGACCTCGACAACGTTCTTCGCCGCGTCGACGACCCCACGGTGACCCGCATGCTCGCGGGCGCGAACATCACCGACCACGCGTCGCTCATGGCCCGCTTCGTCGCGGGCGCGCGCGGCGTCGAGGCCATCGGTCGTGGGTCTCCCGTGCTGCGCGCGGCCGACCTCACGCTCGAGTTTCGCGCGCCCTCGCTCCTCTACCGCGACGCGACGGCCGACGTGTTCTCGCTGCTCGCGCGCATCGATGACCTGCCGCTCGCGGGCCTCGTGGCCGACGCCTCGCCGGGCTCCACGTGGCTGCGTCTGCTCGACGAGAGCGAGGCGCGGCGCGAGGCCATTACGCACACGCGATCGATGGTGCTCGCCGACCGTCAGGGCGACGTGGCGCGCGCCCTTCGCGAGGGCGAGCTCGCGGTGGGCTTCGACCCGCGCGACCCCACACCGCGCGCGCTGCTCGCGCGGTTGTACCTCACGCGCGCTGCGTTGCGCCGTGTGAGCCGCGACCCCGGCGGCGCCGAGCAAGACCTCACCGCCGTGCTCGAGCTCGCGCCTCCCGTGACCGAGCGCTTTCGCGCGCTGGTGAAGCTGGGCGACCTCGCGGCGCGACGGCGCGACGGACAGCGGGCCCTCGCGCGCTACACCGAGGCGCTCGCGGTGTCGCGCGAGGTGGGTGAGGCCGCGCCGGAGCTGCACGTTCGCATGGCCGAGACGCTCGCGATGCTGGGCGCGCCCGCGCAGGCCGCCGAGGAGCTCGACCGGGCGATTCGCACGATGGGCGAAGGTCCGCGGCGCCGTGAGCTCGAGCGGCTGCGCAGCGGCATGACGCCTTGAAGGAGCGCGGCGCCCTCACGGTCGCCGGCTGGTTGCGGAGCGCGCTACTCGGCGAGGTGGCAGGCGACGTGGTGCTTCGGGCGAAGCTCGCGCAGCGCGGGCGCCTCGACGTCGCAGAGGCCCTTCTTCGCGATGGGGCATCGCGGGTGAAACGCGCAGCCCGACGGAGGATTGATGGGGCTCGGCACGTCGCCCTGGAGCACGATGCGCGTGCGCTTCTTCTCGGGGTCGGGCGTCGGCGCGGCGCTCAAGAGGGCCTTGGTGTACGGGTGCTTCGCGTCGCCGTAGAGCGACGGTGAGGGCGCCGTCTCGACCACCTTGCCGAGGTACATCACCGCCACGCGGTGCGACACGTACTCGACCACCGTGAGGTCGTGGGCGACGAAGAGGTAGGCGAGCCCGAGCTCTTCTTGAAGGTCTTTCAAGAGGTTGACGATCTGCGCCTGAATGGAGACATCGAGGGCGCTGATGGGCTCGTCGGCGACGATGAAGCGCGGCTCGACGGCGAGCGCCCGCGCGATGCCCACGCGCTGCCGCTGCCCCCCCGAGAACTCGTGCGGGTACCGCGGCGCCTGGTCGGGCCGCAGCCCCACGCGCACGAGGAGGGCCTCGATCTTCGCCTCGCGCTCGCTCGGCGACGACGCGAGGCCGTGAATGTCGAGCGCCTCGCCCACGATGTCTCGCACGCGCATGCGCGGGTCGAGGGAGGCGTAGGGGTCTTGAAAGATCATCTGCATCTTGCGGCGCATCGGGCGCAGCGAAGACTGTGACTGCGCGGTGATGTCGACGCCGTCGAAGGCGATGGTGCCGTGCGTGGGATCGATGAGCCGGAGCACCGTGCGGCCGAGGGTGCTCTTGCCGCAGCCCGACTCGCCCACGAGGCCGAGGGTCTCGCCGGGGGCCACGGTGATCGACACGCCGTCGACGGCCTTCACCGTGGCGCGCTTGCCGAAGAGGCCGCGTTGCACGTCGAACCAGGTGCGCAGGTCGCGCGTCTCGAGGAGGGGCTTCGGGTCGGTCACGGTGCGCCCTCGAGGTGGCATCGCACGAGGCGGTCGTGGGGGAGCGCGCGCAGCGTGGGCTCCGTGGTGCAGGGGGCGAAGGCGTCGCCGCAGCGGTCGCGGAAGCGGCACCCCGCGGGCAGCGCGCGCAGGTCGGGCACGACGCCCGGAATGGTGGGCAATCGTCGCGCCTTCGCGTTGTCGCCGTAGCTGGGCACCGAGCGCAGGAGCCCGCGCGTGTAGGGGTGCTGCGGCGCGCGGAAGAGGTCGCGCACGGCGGCGCGCTCGACCACGCGGCCGGCGTACATCACCACGACATGCTCGGCGAAATCGGCCACGAGGCCGAGGTCGTGGGTGATGAGCATCACGGCCATGCCGAGGCGCGTGCGCAGCTCGGCGAGGAGCTCGAGGATCTGCGCTTGAATGGTCACGTCGAGGGCCGTGGTGGGCTCGTCGGCGATGAGGAGCTTGGGGTCGCACGCGAGGGCCATGGCGATCATCACGCGCTGGCGCATGCCCCCCGAGAGCTGGTGCGGATAGGCCCGCGCGCGCTCTTCG